>CAYWTM010000055.1:0-20897 GCA_964460185.1 uncultured Roseicyclus sp.
CGGTTGACCGCACCGGGCTACAGGAGCGCATGCTGTGACGAGGGGGTGGACGCGGCCTATGCAGTGCGCCTGCGCGCGCCGTTCGGATGGCCCGACCCGCCCGCCCCCGAACCCGACAGCGCGCTTGAGGGTCTGGGCGGTCAGCGCGACATCATCACCGAGAATTTCGCCCGCCGCGCCCGTGACTGGCTGGTGCGCTGCTATCTGCCCATCCCGGTCAAGGGCACGCCCGATCATGTCTTCCTGAGTGTCTGGGTCAGCCTGTCGCTCGGCCACCATGCGCGTTTTCGCAGCGCCCAGATCCGGGGTGACGCCGATCAGTTGGGCGACCTGTTTTCCTGGCTCTACAACCGCCTGCCCCCATCCTCGGGGCCGATCCTGACCAAGGGTTTGCTGGTGCCGCAAGCCGGCGGCCTTACCCCGGTCTACTGGATCACGGATGAGAAGCACCCGCTCTATCCCGCGCAGCAAGAGGGTTTGACCGCGCACGAGATTGCAGAGCTCTATGCCGAACTGGGCGCGCAAGAGGTGTTGCAGCACCTGAAGGCCTGACGCCGGAGGCGGCTGTCCGGGCTCGGGCATTGAATTCAACGATCTGAAACGAAAACCGCCGCCCAAGGGTCCTGTCCCCGGGGCGGCGGTCGGATTTCAGTCGCTATGGCCGGATCAGCGGCGCGCCAGCACCTTCCATGCGCCGGTCGTGATCAGCGCGGCCAGCACGGCCTTGATCGCATCGCCGATCAGGAAGGGCGCGATGAAATAGGCCCAGTAGTAGCCGGTGAAGGCCTGGCCGACCCAGCCGGCCTCGGCCCCGAAGGACCCGGCCAGCGCCATCGGCCATGCAATGCCCGGCACGTACAACAGGGCAGCCAGCCCGAGGCTGACGCCCATGGTGGATACGAACCCCTTGGCCAGCCCGCGCTCGGCGGCAAATCCCGCGGCCCATGCCATCGCGACAAACCCCAGCAGGAACCCCGCCGTCGGCCCGGCGAATGCGACGCCGTTCAGGCCGTTTGCAAAGACCGGCAGGCCCATCGCGCCTTCGGCCAGATATGCCATCACCGTCGCGGCCCCAAGGCGGCTGCCAAAGGCAAAGCCCACCAGCAAGATCGCCAGCACCTGCAAGGTCATCGGCACCGGGAACATCGGAACGCTGATCTGCGCGGCAATCGCGATGAACAAGGATCCGGCGAGGACCAGAAACGCCTTTTTGACAAGGCTGAGATCCCCAAGCGTGGCGTGAAGAAGAGTGATGTCGCGGCCCATAGGTGCCTCCGTTCGTGTCTGTGCCCGAAATGGTCTGAAATCGGTATCCCCGCCGCGCGGGCCGAAGTCAAGCGGCGGGCATCCCCTTGCACTTGCCCACGGAACGAGGCAACAGGCGCGCCATGGACAAGATTTTCGACGGACATATCGCGCTGGTCACCGGCGCATCACGCGGCATCGGGGCGGCAAGCGCCGAATGGCTGGCCGAGCGCGGCGCCCATGTGGTGGCCGTGGCCCGCACCGTGGGCGCATTGGAAGAACTCGATGACCGCATCAAGGCCGCGGGTGGACAGGCCACGCTGGCCCCCATGGACGTGACCGACGAGGGCGCGATGGCGCATCTGTGCCGGTCGATCCATGACCGCTGGGGTCGTGCCGATATCTGGGTGCATGCCGCCATCCATGTCACAGCCCTGACACCCGCCACCCAGATCCAACCCAAGGACCTGGACAAGCTGATCGCCACCAACATCCGCGGCTTTGCGCGCCTGCTGGCCTTGGTAGAGCCGCTGATCGGGCTGTCGGACAAACCCCAGGCGCTGTTTTTCGATGACAGCTGGGACGAAAAGTTCGCGGGGCCCTATGGCATGTGCAAAGCCGCCCAAAGGGCGCTGGTGCAATCCTGGCAGGCCGAGGCCGCGCGCGTCGGCCCCAAGGTGCACCTGGTTGCGCCCCGGCCCATGCCGACCGCCGTGCGCGCCCGGTTCTATCCCGGCGAAGACCGCAGCGCACTAGTCGCCCCGAAGGACGAGGCGGCCCGTCTGCTGCCAGTTTTGGCCGGGTAGCGCAATCCGCCTGCCCGCGTCAGCCGCGCCGGCCTTCCAGCTCGTCCGCCATCGCTTCTGCCCTGGCGGCCAGTTCGGCCAGACCATCGGTGAACCGGTCCGGCAATTCCGTGCGTGGCCCGGCCTCTTGCAATTCGGCGATGCGCCGGGCGCGGTCGGCCAGACGTTCCTCGGCCGAGGCCAGTGATTTTTCCTGGCTCGCGATCTTGTCGTGCAGGGCCTTCACCTCGTCCTCGACCGCGGCCGTCTTGTCGGCCAGCATCAGGCCCGCCATGAGCAGCATCCGGTCCGCGGGCATCCGCCCCACCTGCCCCACGATCACCGCCGCTTCGGTATCGAGCATCTTGGCCGCGGCCTTCAGATACGGTTCTTCACCAGCCTGACAGGCGACGGTGAAACTGCGGCCACCGATTTCAATCTGCAATTCAGGCATGTGCGCCCCCTTCATTCAGCGCCGGGTCCAGATCGGCCAGGATGCGTTGCAGTTCCGCGGCCTCTGACGCGCGGGCGGCCTTCAGCGCGTCAAGCTCGACCAGAAGCGCACGGTTCAGCACCCTGGGATCGCTTGCCTGATCTGAGCGCATGCGGCTGAGATTCTTGGTCAGGCGTTCGTTGATGTCGCGCAATTCGGTCAGTTCGTTGCGCAGCTCAAGCGCCCGATCGTCAGGCGTGACGCCACTGGCGGCCTGCATTTCCTCGGCGATATCGCGCGCCTCGTCGCGTTCCGCGATCGCGGCGTCGCGATCCTTGCGCGCCTTTTCCACGGCGGTCTCGAGTTCGGCGATCCGCGTCTCGAGCTTTTGCACCATGGCGGTATCTTGCACGGGCTCAGGCGCGGCGACCGCTTCGGCCGCCTCCGCCTCCAGGATGGCAATGCGGGCCGACAGCGACGCGCGATCCGCCTCGAGCGCCGCGAGGGTTGCGGCATCATCGGAGGCTGCCTGCGGCTGCGCCTCGATCTGGGCGATATGCTGCTGCAGCTCGGCCACCCGCGCCTCGGCGGCCTCGGCGCGGATCTGGGCATCTTCCAGCGCGCCACTGGTCAGACCGGGATCTTCGATGGGCGGGGCTGCATGCGATTCCCCCAAACCCACGGCAATCCTGTCGAGTGCCGCGGCCAGCCGCGCCTCGAGAGTGGTCAGTTTTTCGAATTCGGCGTTGTCGCCCATTGCTGCCGGTGCCCCCGTTGTTTTTGCGGCGCCGGGCCCATGACGGACCCACGCCGGAGCATTTTGCCAAGCGAATCGCAATTTGCCCAGATTTGCAAGGCTTTCCGCACGAAACAGGCCCAGGCAGGCGGCTTTCCCGCGCTTTGGCGCGGGCTATGCTTGCGCCGCTTGGTCCCTCTGGTATGAGACAGTCCCAAACGCATTGCCCATCTCGGGCCTCGTATTCAAAAAGGATCGCCGCGCCATGGATCTGACCGCGCTTGCCCAATCGAACCCCGAGCATTGGCGCCGTGCCGCCTGCATCCGCACCCTGACGCTTGACGCTGTGGCGGCTGCCAATTCGGGCCATTCCGGCATGCCCATGGGGATTGCCGATGTGGCGACGGTCCTGTTCGAAAAGCACCTGAATTTCGACGCCAGCGCGCCGGACTGGCCGAACCGGGACCGGTTCATCCTGTCGGCCGGCCATGGCTCGATGCTGGTCTATTCGCTGCTCTACCTCACCGGTTATGCGGACATGACGCTGGACCAGATCAGGAATTTCCGCCAGTTGGGTTCGATCACCGCGGGTCACCCCGAATACGGCCACGCCAAGGGCATCGAGACGACCACCGGCCCCCTGGGACAGGGCATCGCAAATGCCGTGGGATTCGCCATGGCCGAGGAATTCCTGCGCGCCAAATGGGGCAAGAAGGTCATCGACCACCATACCTATTGCATCGCCGGCGACGGCTGCCTGATGGAAGGCATCAGCCAGGAAGCGATCGGACTGGCGGGCCGTCACGAATTGGGCCGCCTGATCGTGCTGTGGGACAACAACAACATCACCATCGACGGCACAGTCGACATGTCCGACCGCACCGACCAGATGGCGCGTTTCGCCGCGTCGGGCTGGGATGTCTTCGAGTGCGACGGCCATGATCCCGCCGATATCGACCGGGCCATCACCCAGGCAAAGGCAAGCCCCCGGCCGGCGATGATCGCGTGCAAGACCCATATCGCCATCGGATCGTCGGCCCAGGACACTTCGAAAGGGCATGGCGCCCTGACCGATGCCAAGCTGGTTGCCGACACCAAGGCCGCCTATGGCTGGACCCATGGCGCCTTCGAGATCCCCGCCGATCTCAAGGCCGAATGGGAAGCCATCGGCCGCCGCGGCCAGCCCATGCGCGAGGCGTGGGACATCATGTACGGCACCCTGTCCGCCGGCAAGCAGGCGGAATTCGAGCGCGCCTTTGCCCATGGTGTGCCAGCCAAACTGTCGGCCACCATCAAGGCCCTGAAAAAGCAGATCTCGGAAACCGCGCCCAAGGTCGCCACCCGCAAGGCCAGCGAAACGGCGCTGGAGGTGATCAACCCGATCCTGCCCGAACACCTGGGCGGCTCGGCCGACCTGACCGGGTCGAACAACACCAAGACGGCGGATATGGGCGTATTCAGCCCCGAAGACCGCAAGGGCCGCCATATCCACTACGGAATCCGCGAACACGGCATGGCGGCGGCGATGAACGGCATGGCGCTGCATGGCGGCGTGCGGCCCTATGGCGGCACCTTCATGTGCTTCACCGACTACGCGCGCGGCGCGATCCGGCTGTCGGCGCTGATGGGTGTGCCCGTGACCTACGTGATGACCCATGATTCCATCGGCCTGGGCGAAGACGGACCGACGCACCAGCCGGTCGAGCACCTGGCGATGCTGCGCGCCACGCCGAACCTGACCGTGTTCCGCCCTGCGGATGCGGTCGAAACCGCCGAAGCCTGGGAAGTGGCGCTTGGCCAATCCAAGACGCCCAGCGTGCTGTCGTTGAGCCGCCAGAACCTGCCGACCGTGCGCACCGAGCACAAGACCAAGAACCTGACCGCACAGGGCGCCTATGTGCTGGCCGACGCCGTGGGCAAGCGGCAGGCGATCTTGCTGGCGACCGGATCGGAAGTGGCGATCGCCATGGCCGCGCGCGATCTTCTGCAGGCCGAAGACATCGGCACGCGCGTGGTCTCGATGCCGTCCTGGGAGCTGTTCGAGGACCAGGACGAAGCCTATCGCAAGCGCGTCCTGCCAGGCGGTCCGGTCCGTGTCGCCGTGGAGGCCGCGGTGCGGTTCGGATGGGACCGGTGGCTGTTCGGCGAACGTGGCCGCCGCGAGAAATCGGGCTTTGTCGGCATGCACGGATTTGGCGGATCGGCGCCGGCGGAAGAGCTTTACGCGCATTTCGGAATCACCGCCGAAGCCGTTGCCGCAAAGGTCAAATCGCTGCTCAAGTGACGGGCTGGGCGAGAGTTTTGCAAAACTCTCGCCAATCCTTTGCAAAGGATTGGCCCGGGCGCGTTACGGCATCAGCGGGGTCCGGTCACCGGATGCGAACCGCCGCAGGACGGCGGGATAAAGCCGGTGCTCTTCCACCAGCACCCGGGCGGCCAGCGTGTCGGGCGTGTCGCCGGGCAGAACCGGCACCCGCGCCTGCCCGAGGACCGGGCCGTCATCCAGGGCCGGCGTCACCTCGTGCACGGTGCAGCCATGTTCGGCATCGCCGGCCTCAAGCACGCGGGCATGGGTGTGCAATCCGCGATACTTCGGCAGCAGCGACGGATGGATGTTCAGCATCCGGCCCCGCCAGTGGCTGACGAAATGCTCGCTCAGCACGCGCATGAAACCCGCCAGGCAGATGATGTCGGGGGCATGCGCCTCGAGCACCCGGATCAGGTCATCCTCGAAGGCGGCGCGATCCTTGCCATAGGGTCTGTGATCGACCGAAGCCGTCGGGATGCCCAGCGCGGCCGCCTTTGCCAGACCGCCGGCATCGGCGCTGTTGGCCAGCACGAGGCAAGGCCGGGCGGGGTGATCGCCGGTCATCGAGTTCACCAGCGCCACCATGTTCGAGCCGCCGCCTGAAATCAGGATGGCGACCCGTTTCATGCGGTCAGATCGCCTGAATACCGCACGCCCTGCCCCTGGGTGACGACGCCGATCCGATAGACGGTTTCGCCCGCCGCGCGCAGGCTGTCGGCCAGGGTCTCGGCCCGGTCGGGGGCAACCACCAGCACCATGCCGATACCGGCATTGAAGGTCTTCAGCATCTCGGACGTCTCAAGCCCGCCTTCGCGCGCCAGCCAGTCGAACACGGGCGGCAAGCGCCAGGCGCCGAGGTCGATGGAAGCACCCAACCCATCCGGCAGCACGCGCGGCAGGTTTTCGGTCAGACCGCCGCCCGTGATATGGGCCAGCGCATGCACCCCGCCCGACCGGATCGCGGCAAGCACCTGCGTCACGTAAAGCCGCGTGGGCGCCAGCAGCGCTTGGCCCAGGGCCGACTCGCCGAAGGGCGCAGGCGCGTCCCAGGCCAGTCCGGTGCGCTCCACGACCTTGCGCACCAGGGAATACCCGTTGGAATGCACCCCGTTCGACCCGAGCCCCAGCAGGACATCGCCCGGCTGCACCCCCGAAGGCAGCGCCGCGCCGCGTTCCATCGCGCCCACGGCAAAGCCCGCAAGGTCGAAATCACCCGGCGCGTACATGCCCGGCATCTCGGCGGTTTCGCCGCCGATCAGCGCACAGCCCGACGCCTTGCAGCCGGCCGCGATGCCTTCGACGATGCGGGCCGCGGCCTCGACCTCGAGCTTGCCGGTGGCAAAGTAATCCAGGAAAAACAAGGGCTCTGCGCCCTGACAGACAAGATCGTTGACGCACATCGCGACCAGGTCGACGCCGACCGTGTCGAAATACCCGGTGTCGATGGCGATCTTGAGCTTGGTGCCGACCCCGTCGGTGGCGGCGACAAGGATCGGGTCATCATAGCCCGCGGCCTTGAGATCGAACAAGGCGCCGAACCCGCCAAGGCCCGCCATCACGCCGGGGCGGCTGGTGGCGGCGGCGGCAGGCTTGATCCGATCGACGAGCGCATTGCCCGCGTCGATGTCAACGCCCGCCTGGGCATAGGTCAACGCGTCTGGGGTCTTGTCGGTCATCTGTTGGCCCTTCTTGATATCGCGCCTTCGTTACCAGCCGTTTCGGATGTCGTCCATGCCCGCTCTGCGATCGCGCCGAGCGCCGGCGCAACGGCACAGTGTGCGGCTGCCCGGCGGCATGGATCCGGCGCCCCCCGCCCATGATCGACGCGGCAAGAGCACGCCATGGCGCAATGGCCGCGCGATCATCCCTGCGGCACGCTGCGTTTGCCGATGGCCAGGAAAAGCGCCAGCATCGCGGCGGTCGAGGCCAGAACGGTCAAGGTCGTGCGCAACCCTTCCGGGTCCGCGAGCATGCTGCGAACGGGCGCGAACAGCACCGCGGGCACGACCAGGCGCAAGACGACGAAAACCAGCAGGCACACGGCCCAGATCACCGCCATGTCGCGCATGGTCAACGCGCGGCTGGCGCGGCGCGCGGCCTGCATGCCCACATCGGTCGCGGGAACCGCGGCCAGGATCACCCCGGTGGCCAACGTGTTGGGCAACCCGGCATAGGCGACCAGCAGACCGTAGAGAAAACTCAACCCGACCAGCCAGGCAAGATAACGGGTGGCAAGATAGGTCAGCGACGGCATGGCATGTGCATCCTTCCGGTGTGGGATTTGCCCCGCATAGGGCATGCGCGTGCGGTTGCCAAGCAAGCCGCGCTTGACGCGAAAGGGCGGTCTGCTAAGCGTGTGACCCATGGCGGGCCTGTAGCTCAATTGGTTAGAGCAGAGCGCTCATAACGCTTTGGTTGCGGGTTCAAGTCCTGCCGGGCCTACCAGCCATCCCTGCATGATCGCCGAGATCCCGCTTCAGCTGGCGCGGCCCGCTGGGCGGCAATGCCGGACCACGGTGAAACGGTGCTACGCGAATGTCGAGTGTCAGGCGGCATCCTGGGACACGGAACGCCGCGTCATCGCCAAGATCGCATGGCACGCGGGTGAGTTGTTCCCTCCAGTGTGGTTCCAGTGCCACCAACCTGCCGATGAAACCGGACTGGGTGGTCTGGTTCTGCAACCAGTGCGGAACGGCCGGGCAGCATTTGAAACAGGGCAAGCACGCCTGCCACTGGGTCCGGCTGTCGTGTGGGCGGTCCCGCGGGTCTGTCCACCTGACGAAAAAATGCGCCAAGAGCCCAATACGATCCTGACGCTTGGCATCAGCCGCCCAAAAGCGCGCGCCTGCGCCAGTCATAGCACGGACCGGCCCGAAAACGCTTGATCCCGCGGCCTTGTCAGGCAACTTGGATGTGAACGGCGGGCCACTTGGGGAATGTCGGCTTTTATCGGAATGGACGCAGACATGCTTTTCTACTCTCGACACGGCGCCGTGAATCGCGGCCTTGCTCTTGCTCTTGGCGCGGCCCTGACCCTTGGGCCTGCGCACGCGCAAGACGGCTATCCGCCGCTCGATGTGCTGCTGCAATCGGGCACCACCATCATTGACCAACCCTTTCACTACCCCGAGGGACCGGCGCAGGTCACCGTGGCGATCGTGACCATGCAGCCCGGCGAACGCACCGCGTGGCACATCCATGACGCCCCCCTGATCGCCCATATCCTGCAAGGCGAGTTGACGCTGGATTACGGCCCGGACGGCACCCGCGTCGTGCGAACGGGCGACACCTTTGTCGAAGCGTTCCAGTCACGGCATCAAGGCTTCAATAGCGGCGCCGATGTGGTGCGTATTCTGGCGGTCTTCGCGGGTGCCGAAGGCACCGCGAATACCATCCTGGAATAACACGGGCTTAACCGCATATCTGGACCGCAACCCCACAACCATCGGGTGGGGTCACGGACCGAATGATCAATCCATCAGCGTGAAGCGATGTTCGTAATGGCCCGCATCGTGCCGCGTGGTCAAAACTTCGCCCCGCGCGCCCATGAACCGGCCCGTTCCGCCCAGAACCGCCCGAAGCGCCGGCGCGTCCGGCACCATTTCAGCCTCCGCGTTCGGATAGGCGGCGCTACCCCCGATAACAAGAGTATCGGTCTGCCCGAAATCGACCACGATCTGTGCGATCCGATCGATGTACTGGCCGGCGTCACCGATCGGGATCGCGACGGTGATGATCATGCCATGCATCACGCCCGTGGTGCCGTCCTCGGCTGTGAACGGCGCCTCGAAGGCCATGATATCGCCATGCGATGCCCCGTCGGCGCCGACGTCGACATGGGTCAGAGCGGGCATGTCCTGCAAGATCGTAAACGTCTGTTCAGCGGCGGCAGGTCCGGCCGCAACAAGACCGGAAAGGACAAAAAGGGCGGCGCGGGTCAGGTGGGTGGTCATGATGTCGTGATCCTTGTCTGGCCTGCCCGATGATGTCCGGGGCCGCCGGTTACAGCGCGAAACCGCGCCCGATAAATGTCCGAAAAATACTTTTTTTCTCGATACCTCCGCGAGGGACTATCGCATTGAATTATAACCCGCAAGCAGGGCTTCGGATACCGAGGCCCCGCGCAGTTCCTGAACGCGGGTCTCGGTCAGCGGAGTGGTCTCGATGTGTGGACCCAAGCTGCCCAGAACCGTTTTGTTGCGCATCCGCAGCGCCTATCCGGGTCGAAAGGTTTTGATCGCTCGACCTGTCAGGCAACGTTGCCTGCGAACGGCACGTCAACTGGGCAATGAGCGATTCCAGGCAGACTCGCGTCGAAAAAGGGCAGCGGCCACACCAAGGGTGACCGGAGGCTGGCGAACGTTTGGTGCAAGGGGCGTCTGCAAAACTCAAGGCAGATCGCGGATCGTCTTCACGGTAAATGTCTGAGCCGCACCGACCCGCGCTTGACCAGGGCGATTGGGTCCACCGCCGCCCCTAGCGTGGCAGCACCACGTCCACCCGCAGACCGCCCATGTCGTCGCTGTCACCAAGCGACAGACTTCCGCCGTGGCGTTGCGCAATGTCACGCGCGATGGCAAGGCCCAGGCCCACACCGCCGCCATTGTTCTGATTGCGGGCCTCGTCCAGCCGGGCAAAGGGCTTGAGCGCCTCCTCCCGTTGGTGGGGCGCGATCCCCGGTCCGTCGTCTTCCACCGTGAAGCGCACGGCGCGTTCGGTAAGGGCCACTGTCAGGCGCGCCCGGGTGCCGTAACGCAGGCTGTTCGAGATCAGGTTGGACACGCAGCGCCGAACCGCCTGTGGCCGCAGCATTGCGGTCGTGCCCCGCGCCGATGCCGCCAGTGTCACGGCCCCGCCCGCCCGCACGGCATCAGCCACCAGGTGCGCGCCCAGGTCGACCGGGTCGACACGTTCGGGATCATCCAGCGCCTCGCCCCGCGCAAAGTCGAGGAAGGTCGTCAAGAGACCCTCCATCTCTTCCACGTCACGGGTCAGCGCCTCGACCTCGGCATTCTGATCCAGGATCGAAAGGCCGAGTTTCAGGCGGGTCAGCGGCGTGCGCAGGTCGTGGCTGACACCCGACAGCATCAAGGTGCGCTGTTCCAGCATCCCTTCGATCCGGCTTCGCATGTCGAGAAAGGCGCGGCCCGCGCTGCGCACCTCGGTCGCGCCGCCGGGGCTGTAATCCAGCATCCGCCCCTTGCCGAACGCCTCGGCCGCGCGCGCAAGCCGTTTGATCGGCCGCAACTGGTTGCGCAAGAACAGGTAGGCCACGTAGGTCATCAAGACGCCGGTCGACAGCATCAGCACCAAGAGCTGGTGCGGGTTCGAGGCCGACATGCGCTGCCGCTGCATGGAAAGCCCGACGGGGCCGTCCACGCTGTCCAGAACGACCACGGGCTGGCGCCAGTCACTATGCAGGTCCACCGCCAGGAGCGTCGGCAGATCGCGCCGCAGCACCCGGATCGCCTCGATCCCGGTCAGGTCGTAAAAGACGCGGTTGTCGGCAAAAGGCGGTGAAAGGCCCCGCGTGATGTTGATTTCGAGCGCGCCCGCGATCGCGTCGGCCGGGCCGCCGGTGTCGATCTGATCCAGCACCAGAGCGAGGTCCAGGGCAAGGGCATGGCTCATCTGGCCTGCGACCTCTTCGAAATACCGTTGCAGGATGGCCGATGACACGACAAGCTGCAGGGTGACGATCGGCACCAGCAAGATCAACGCGGCCCGACCATAAAGGCCCCGCGGCATCATACGTTTGAGCCAACCGAAATCCATGGAACCATCTAACCGGGGCGGCGCAGGGATGAAAAGCGAAAGCGCAGTGACAGTGCTGGAACCCGGATTGCGCCGCATTCTGGCGCCGAACCCCTCGCCGATGACCTACAAGGGCACCAATACCTACCTTGTAGGCGAAGGGGATCTGGTGGTGATCGACCCGGGCCCGAAGGATCAAGGCCACTTGTCATCGATCCTGAACGCGTTGGAACCCGGCGAAAGCATCGCGGCGATCCTTGTCACGCATTCGCACATGGACCATTCCCCCCTCGCCCGCCCATTGGCCGAGGCGACGAGCGCACCGGTACTGGCGGCCGGTCCGTCGGATTGGGGCCGCAGCGAGGTCATGGCACGGTTGGCGCGCGACGGCCTGCTGGGAGGTGGCGAAGGGGTGGATGCAGGGTTTTCCCCCGATGACCGGATCCGCGAAGGCAGCCGCATCGATGGCGCGTGGGGCGCGATCGAGGTTCTGGAAACGCCTGGTCACATGGCCAATCACCTGAGCTTCGCATGGAATGGCGCACTGTTTTCCGGCGATCTGGTGATGGGATGGTCGACCTCTCTCGTGTCTCCGCCCGATGGCGACATGACCGCGTTCATGGCCTCGCTCCGGCGATTGGAAGGGCGGTCCGACCGGATCTATTATGCCGGCCATGGCGATCCCGTCGACGACCCGCAAGACCGGGCACGGGCGTTGATTGCCCATCGCGCCGGGCGCGAGGGCCAGATCCTGGACGCGCTCGGCCATGACGCCCCCGCCAGCGCCGCAGACCTGGCCGCGCGGATCTACACCGATCTGGCCCCTGCCCTTCTGCCTGCGGCACAACGAAACGTTCTGGCCCATCTTATTGATTTGACGCAAAGAAACCAGATTTCACCCGATGGCCCGCTTGGCGCCACCGCCCGGTTTGCCAGAACTTGACGCAAAGCGCCGATTTTTTCATTCGGCCACTGGACTGTGGGATTCCGCCTTGTTATACGCACCGCCAGTTCCGGCGTAGCTCAGCGGTAGAGCAGTTGACTGTTAATCAATTGGTCGTAGGTTCGATCCCTACCGCCGGAGCCAGTTTTACCAATTAATACCAATGGCTTGATGGCATCAAAATTTGATGGGTCTTGGGTCGCGCAAGGGATGTAGACTTCCTGTGGTCTGCGACAAACCGTTCGGCAGTGCCGTTTTTTGGCCGCAATGCGTGATTTTCGTGGGTATCCGTAGCACGGGGCCAGACCGCACCTCCCCTCGCTTCGCTCGGCGCGTCTGACGCGCGGGATGTCGGCCTACCGTCAAGGGTCGCGCGGGGTTATCGTATGGTGCGTGGTTGAAGCGTCGAAACTCCACCTCGATCATTCACCTCGATGGCCAACTCGCCATACACCGGCAGCGCCGATGAAATTACAACACGTTCTCGGACGCTAGCCAGCGCCCACGCCGAAGATCAAAGCTGCGGCAGCAAGCATTGGCCGCAAGGATAACCTTGCAGGCGCTAAGGGACTGGCACACACTCAGGCCTGAGCTTTCAAGAAACAGCCATACTGCTTCGTGGGATGTGACCGCTATGCTAGCTTGACTAGCTGTCCACAAATCGGAAGCGGACCGCAAAGGTAAATGTCGGAAAATCATGAATTGGATAACAAGATGACCCACCTCGCAAGCCAATTCATGCGATTTGCTTTATTCGTGGCGACGTCATGCATTGCAAGTCAAGCATTTGCACAAGAAAACCTGGAGTGTGATGCGCATTATACTGGACTGATTGATGCTCAGGGAGTTGACGACTTCTTAAGTCGATATGCAACCGAGGTTGACCGCAGCGGCGCACCTATCCTTCCATTGATGGGTGTCGTTTGCCTCGATAGTCCCGGTGGAAATTTCTCGGAAGGGTTGAGGTTATATGATTTTATCGAGAGATCAAATGCGGTTACATATGTGCAAGGCAACTCTGAATGTTACTCAGCATGCGCCATAGCATTTCTGGCTGGTGGCACCTGGATCGGCAATGGAAACACGCAAAATTTCAATGCCCGAATTTTGGAACTTGGTGCTGAACTGGGGTTTCATGCGCCATTCACCATGTTTGATAGGGACGCGGTATTTACGGGAGAGCAAGGCAATCAAATTTTCGAAATAGCCGTTCAGGCATTGGCTGAAACCAATAGCATTCGCCAGGTAAACCGGGCTGATGGGCCTGTGATGAATAACTACATATATAATGGTTTCATCTCAACTCCGCCGCAAGATTTTTTTGAAATTGCCACCACCGCCGACGCAATATTTGCTGGAATTGAGGCTCGCGGGCTCCCGTTCGTTGAGACAGTCAATGAGCAAATCATGACCCAAGTATGTGACACGGCCGTTGCTTTGTTTGTCCATGAGTCAAGGCCGGCAATGTCCAATAACGGCAATCACGCGCAGAATATAATCGCTACCGTAGCGGAGGCACGAGAGCAACGGCGCAGTGAAAACATTTCTGCGGGGTTTGATGGGGTTTATGACCTGAGTGAGCTTGACGCGGATGTAAGTGGCGACACAATTCAATTGTGGGCTATAGGTGGATATCCCTCCCTGGGTCACAGAAATGACGAATGGTCATGTATAGCTGAGGTGATCACAAGTCGAGATTTTTATGTTACATGGTCGAACGCCGAGCGCTTTCTCTCAATTCCGAATTTTACGATTTCCCTCACAAACACCGGTCGAGGTTTTGGCACGCTGCATGACCGCTATTCCTCTATATCGGATTTCTTGGAGAGCGGCGCTGCAGAAATTTTTTACAGGGTCGAACTCCCGAATTGGGCAGCTTTACCAATTGGAACTCCGCTGGGTGGCGATTAGTGTTCTACCACGTCATTCACCGGATCGGCATGGGCAAGGTGGAGCCACGACACCACGAAAGGTCACGATGACGACCTCGATAACGAACATCGTCGATGCGCAGATCTGGCGAATGGCGAACCGAGCTTCACCGATCATCACGTGTTGAGTTCCTTGTAGGCGAGAAGAAGGTCTTCGGTCCGATCGAAGAACCGGATGCGGCTGCCCTCCAGCAGCAAGCCGCAGTCGCAATATTGCGCGATGGTACTGGGCGAGTGCGAGATCATGATGATCTGGCTTCTGGCAAGTTTGTCCTGAAACACGGCCTTGCTTTTTTTCTTGAAGTCCTCGTCTCCGACAGCGGTGATCTCGTCGATCAGGTAGACGTCGAAATCGATGGCCATGCTGAGACCGAAGGCCAATCTGGCCTTCATGCCGCTCGAGTAGGTCTTGATCGGCAGGCGCAAAGACGGGCCCAGCTCTGCAAATTCGGTCACGTAGGAGATCACGCGCACCGGATCCTGCCCATAGATGCGCGACACGAAGCGAATGTTCTCGATGCCTGTCATGCTTCCGTTGAAGCCGCCGGAAAAACCCAACGGCCATGACACGCGAGAGGTTCGAAGGACTTCGCCCAAGTTTGGCGGCTCGATACCAGCCATCAAGCGCATCATCGTGGATTTACCCGCCCCGTTCTTGCCCATGATCCCGACATTTCGATCCGGAGGAAATACAAAGGAAAAATCGGAGAGTATCGTTTTTTTGACGCCCCCGACCCGATAGAATTTGCTGACTCTGTCGAAAACGAGCATCTAATATCTCGCCTGCCGGAACAAACGCTCGCCTGCCAGCCCCAACAGCAGCAATCCCGCCCCCACACCGACCGGATACCAGACATCAAGGAGCGTGGAATTGTAGTTCGGATAGAACCCGTGCCGGAACCATTCGACAAGGTGCAGGACAGGGTTCCATTGCAGAAGGTCGCGGACCTGAGGCGGGAGTTGGCTCGGGACATAGAAGATGCCAGAGATGAAGAACAGGGGCCGGGTCAGGATCTTTTCGATCTGGGTCCAGGTGTCCCAGAGCGATGCGATGACCGCATTGAGCGTGCCAAAGCCGAGGCCCAGCAGGAAGGTCGCGAGGAAAGCCAGAATGACATGTTCGGGATGCGCAGGCAGTGGCGCTAGGTTCAGGGCAAGCAGCGCCGTGTAGAAGACGGCCATGATCACCACATACGTAGCTGCCACCAGTACGGCCCGGGCGATCAGCGTATCGACGTCCTTGATGATCGGATATGTCAACAGGGCCCGGTTGGCATCAAAGACCGTCATGAGCTTGTTCGACAGTTCATTGAAAAACTGCAGCGTGAGGATACCCGTCGCGAAAAACAGGGCCAGGCTGGACCCGAAGGGGGGCTGACGGCCGATCATGCTGAAGAGGAACACCAGCAAGCCTACACCGACTGTCGGTGTGATGATTGCCCAGACATAGCCGAATGGGGATGTCCCAAAAGTCGCGCGGGTTTCGCGCAAAACAAGGCTGGCGATCACGCGCAGTTGCAGCGACAGAAGCTCCGTCGTGCTGACCAGTTTCATGTCAGATGGTCCCGCACGGAATATGTCATCAGCGCACCGATCCCCCATGCGGCCACCAATGCGAAGCCAAGGATCAGAAGGTTGCGCAAGCTACGCGGGTATTGTGCGGATTCAGGTGCCTGCGGTCGCAAATGAATGGCAAGGTAGCGTTGTTGCCGGTCGGCATCCCTCCGCGCCTGCTCGAGCGACGCCAGAGCCGATGCGTAGGCCTGTTGAGCCAGGCTTCGCTCGACCTCCAGTTCCTCGTAGAGCGCCAGCTGCTGGCTGACAGCGCTGACGCCGCTTTCCCCAAGAACCTCGCTGCCGATCGCCTCGCGACGTTCAACGATCTGGGCGGCGAGAGCCTCCGAGTTGCGTCGCAGCGCCGTTAGGCTGGGCGCGTTTTCATCGAGGGTCTGGCGCAAGGCGGCAATGCGGGCGTTGACGTCGATGAGACGTGCTTCAAGGTTTGCGATCAGCTCGATCTCGAGCGCGGCACTTGCAGAGGGGTCGACGGATTGCTCGGACGCGCGGAAATCGCGGATTGCGCTGAGTGCCTGCCGCAAGCGAGCCTCCTGAAGCTCCACTTCTTCCCGTGCAAACCGAAGCGCGTCGCTTCGTGCATTCGCGGAGAGTTCATTCACCAAGGTTTGGGTCAGGCGCAGAACCGCCGCTGCGATTTCTTGCGCATGTTCCGGGCTAAGGGATTGAACCTCGAACTCGATGATCCCGGAGGTCGGGTCGAATTGGGTGTGGATGCGCCTGTTCCAGTACCGGAGGAAATCCTCGACCGTCGCATCGGAATCGAGCCGCGACAGCGGATCAACGTCACGCGACGCATAGACGCCACGCAGATCAAGTTCGAGATCCACCGCCTCCAGAAGTTCGCGACTTCCGAGGTAGCTGAGGACGATGTAGGAGTCCGATGTCGTTGAGCCGGTGCTGGCAAGGCCGGTCAAGGCGCCAATCCCGTCGATCCCGGCGTTGGTATCGATGCCGCGGATAGAGAAGCCTGCACCGGCCGCGTAGCGGTCCGTGGCGACGGTCGAGTAGTAGAGCGTAGCAGCAATGAGCGGCAGCACCGCGAACAGGAGGAACGACACCAGTAACCTGCTGGGGCGGCGTTTATCCTGCCGATCGCCGTGGTCGGCCGCCGCCGAGTTGCCCAGCGTGAGCACCTTGCCCTTTGAAACCGACTGCTCGTCGTTCTTGGCACTGGTCATCGTGTGTTTCCCTTGAGCTTCAGCCAGGCCAGAATGGTGACCCGCAAGATTTTGCGATGCAGACTCCGACGCTGAGGGCCGCCGTTTGCGAGGGCAGCAAGTTGTTCTACCGCATGTTCGGGCTCGATGAAGCAATCCCGTTCATAGCTGAAATAGCGCGGGTAGGCGATCAGGGCCCCATGGACTATTTCGGCTACCGCCAATCGTCGCGTCCTGCGGGGGCACGGTATCCTGTCTTCCGTCAGCCCCCAGCCCGCATAAAAGGGGAGACCGTGGCAGACGACCTTCACACCCCGGATCAGCGCCTCGAAGCCCAACAGCGAAGTCATCGTGTGCACTTCATCGATCTGCCCCAGAAGCTGACCCAAAGACACTGGTCGCGTCAGGACCTCATCGGCGAAAGCCTGCGCGGCCTGCTCTCCATCACCTTGGCGGCGGAGGCCGGCCAAGACATCGGGGTGCGGCTTGTAGACGATATGGGCGGATGGGTTTTCCTGCCTGACGCGGCTGAGAAGCTCGATATTGGACCGGACCTTTGGCGAGCCGAGCCGGATCGACGCGTCCGTTTCGACCTGGCCGACAACGAGAATGACCGGGCCTGGCTGGTTTGGTCGATGCCAAGCCTGATGACCCAAGTTGTATTTTGTCAGGTCAAGCTCAATGATCCTGTCACGCAATTCCTCCGCACGCCGGACGGCCGCCTCGTCCAGCGCCTGCGTTGCGAGTATGTGCTCCAACCGCGAAGGGCGTGTGGCGTCGTAGTAAATTCCGATATCATCAATGACCAACGACAGCGGCCGCACGAGGTCGGCGCCAAGACCCGAGGAACGCAGGAAGCCATCCTCGATCCGCAAGATGGTCGAGTTCGACGGGAGCGCCGGCGCCGCGGCGCTGCCCCACAGGGCGATTACGGGCAAAGACTGCGATGGAGACACGGAAGGGAGCGTTTTCGCGAAAACCACATCGGAGCCTTGAAGAAAGTGCCTAATGAAGGACCGCTTCCAGCGCGAGAATCCGAGGGCCGCAACATGCCGGGGAAATTCTTGCCTTTTCCGGCGCTGCAATCCGACATGTGCAAAAGCGCGCTCGGGTTCGCAGAGGGTCATGGTGACAGGGTCGATGTAGCGGGGATATTTGACGAGTGACGCATGAACGAGTTGCTCGAGCGTCACAGGCTTGCGCCTCTCCGGTGGGGGAAGTTCATCATCCGTCAGACCCCAGCCCGCATAGAAGGGCATCCCGAAGCAGTGGACGCGTTTGCCCCAGAGGAGCGCCTCAAACCCCATTTGCGACGTGACGGTGTAAACGGCATCGGCATGTTCGATCAGCCTCGAGGGGTGGCAAGGGTCCGAGATGACCCTGACGCGTTCGTTCGCTGCGACTGCCGCGAGGTCGAAATGCCCCGTCTTGCCGTTTGTGACCACGTCAGGGTGAATTTTCAGAATGATGGTATGCTCAGGGTATGCGGCAAGGGCAGCCTGCAGCATGCGCGTAAAACTCTGCGCATCAGCGCCACCATGGCGAATGGATGCATCACCAAAGGTCTGATCGCACACCAGAATGTAGAGGCTTGGCAAAGGCGCTGAGACATCGCGCTCGGCGTTATACTTGGAAAGGCACTCCGCGCGCCACATCGCGATGACGCGGCGCGCTTGGGCGAACTCGCCTGGCGAGAGCGCCTTTTGGGCGAGATTTTCAAGATCGGAGGGCTCGGCGCAGTCATAGTAGATGCCGTTGCCGTCTAGCACGAGAGATAAGATCGGATCATCGCGTCCGACGGACCGCAGAAACCCATCCTCTACGAGAAGAAAAGTCCGACCGTGATGCTCAGCCAATGACTTGGCGCGCCGACCGGACCATTTCCGTCCCCAACCGAGGATTGTGTTTCCCTTCAAGGGCAGAAGCCGACTGTAAAAGACGGGGCGGTCCCTCAGAACAGTCGATAGTGGCTGGAATCGCGCCAACAGCAGGCTGGTGCACGCATAGCCGCTGTTCTGCGATGCCATCGCCGTCCGGAAGCATTGCCGGCACCATGAAGGCGCAGACACAAGGCGGGCCTGCCATTTCGGCGACAGGAGCGACAGGCGTGGAAAGATATCAGCCATTCAATCGACAGCCCGATCTTTGCAGCCAACGCCGCGTGTAGGTTTCGGTGTAGGCAATCCGACGAGGGTCGTTTGGCTTCCCCAGTCCACCTGTCGAAACGGAGGCCGTCAAAGATCCAGAGCGGTCGGCCGCAAAGCTTAGGGGAAGCCGCAAACGAACCCATTGATCCTTTGGAAAGCTGTTGCGGAGGCGAAAGAGGTATTCGCTATCCGCGCCGTATCTCTCTTCCTCCCAATAGCCGCACTCATGAATAACCAACTCACGACGAAACAAGAGCGAACTGGTGTTCATGCGCTGCAATGGATAGATTTCCCTGCGGGCGAACATACCATCAGCCGAAACTCTCACCATGTCGGAAATCGAAAACACAAGACGCTCATCTTGCAACAACGGAAACACTTGCCGCTCGATCTTCTGAGCATGCGCAAAATCATCCGCGTCATGAACTGTCACAAACTGCCCGACAGATTCCCTCAAACCAGCATTTCGCGCGGCATAGGCTCCCCTGTTGAGGGCGGAATCCAGCACGCGAACACGTGGATCCTCTATCGCAAGCTCATTGGCTATCTGCTGGGTTCTGTCCCTGGAACCATCATTGACAATGATGATCTCAAGGTTGCGGTAGCTTTGCTCGAGCAACGAAGACACACTGGTCCTGAGGGAGGTCTCAGCATTGAAGGCCGGCACGATAATCGAAACCAGAGGGCCGTCATGCGAAGTATGCTCGTTCTCACTGCGCAACATATCCAGTCGAAAGACTGATGCGCCATCAGCAAGATGGACCGCTGACAAACCGAATTCGAAAAGCTGTCGGTTCACTGCCACCACCGCTTCTCCAACGGTCGCACTCAAATTTGCCTTTAGAAAGAAATGCCCTGCCACGATATCTGGGCGTGTGGGGCGCGCGGTCTCTCGAAAGACCTTTTGCGCCAAGACTTGCTGTTCCAGCGCAAGATAGACTGCGGCGCGAAAATCAGCCGTGGCCGGAAGACCCGCAAGGAGCTTAAGCGCAAGGGAAGGATTGAACCTGACTATACCCCGCGCCGCCTCAATTGCATATCGTGGCTTTCGGCACAGCGTAGTCATGTGCTTTTCAACGAAACTTTCGCAACTCTCAAAGCGCCCTGTCACGGCCAGCGAGACAGAAATCGCAACGAGTTCCCGAACAGTTCTGGGAACATCCTCCTCAGCGCAATCGACCACAATTTGATAACATCCCAACCGATACCAAGCGTAGATACAAGTCGAGTTTCCGGCAGAATCTGACGAGCCATATTTTCGAAGGACACCAAGAAAATCATGCCGTCGCAATGCAGCATGAGCCTCAAGGGATCTTCGGATTCGATCTGGAAGAATGGAAAAGTTGAAACCCATCACAAGCCCGGACGCAATCGATAGTAAATCCTTGCTGCAGTCGACTTAGAGTCAGAAAAATATTCAACTCGGTTTCGTGAATACTTTCTGAGCTTTCTCTCACTGCGAACCAGCTTCTCAACCAACCATTTTTCAAAAGGTCTTTGCTTTCTTTCATTTTCAGCTTTAATGCCTTCAAGCATTCTCGTAAGCGTGGCGGTTTCCTCGAAACGGAGTCTGCGCTCATTGGCGACTTCGGTCTTGGATTTTGTCTCCGTCTGCTTGATTCGTGTTTCAGCGGCCTCAAGTTTTGCGGTAAGCGCTGTATTCTGTGACATAAGGTTCGCCACTTCTTCGCGCAAATCCTCGGCCATGCGTGTAAGGGCAGCAGTTTCGGAAAAGCGTGTTGCTCGTTCAGACTCCAACAACGCTTGAAGCGAAGTTTTGGAGATTTCGACCTCGGCCAGCGCACGCTCGTGGGCCTCCTCCAGAGCAAGGCGCGCTTCCTCAGCCGCAGCGACCTGCTCGCGCAGACCGTCTGCCTCGG
>CAYWTM010000056.1:0-20359 GCA_964460185.1 uncultured Roseicyclus sp.
ACCCGTTGTCGCGGTCGGTATCGGCCGATACGCCGGCGATGCCGCGCATGTAGACCACGTCACCTTCGCCGCCGAGCTGTTCGAACAGCCAGCGTGCGCCAAGATAGGCGTATTCTTCCTGGTTGTTGGACAGGATATACGCGCCTTCGGCCGATACGCCCGCGTCAACCGCGACCACGACGATGCCAGCGGCAATCGCCGCATCCAGCGCCGAGTTCAGGGCGTCGGGGTTGGACGGGTTCAGAACGATCGCGTCAACGCCCGCTTCGATCAGGTTGTTGAGGTCTTCCAGCTGGCCCGCGCTGTCGGTGTTGCGATGTGCCACGATCAGGCCGGCCACGTCGCCTTCGACGGCGGCTTGCGCCCGCATGGCGCAGATCATCTGTTCGCGCCATCCATTGCCCTGCACGGTGTTGGACACACCGATCGTGTAGCCCGCGTGAGCGTCGGCAAAAGCCGCCGGGGCCATGGTGACCGCGATGGCCAGGGCGGCGGCGCCGTTGAGATATTTCTTCATTTGGTAGTCCTCCCGGTTGGATAGTTGTTAAAAATCAGGCGCTTGGCGCCGGGGTCATTTGATGTAGGGGCTCAGCACGTCACGGGCCAAAAGAAAGCCGCGTTTGACCTTGTCGTCGGTGCCTTCGAACAGGCGATCTTCATGCTCGATGATGATGGGCCCGTCATAGCCCGCGCGGTACAGGCCCGAGAAGAAATCGGACCAATCCACATCCCCCAGCCCGCACAACCGGGGGATCTGCCAGCCCATGCCCATGGACATGACGCCGTTTTCATACAGCCCGTCGCGGTCGACCATCACGTCCTTGGCGTGGACATGGGCCATGTGGGGGCCGAATTCCTTGATGAAGCGGGTCTGGTCGATGAATTGCCAGATCAGGTGGCTGGGGTCGAAATTCATGCCGACCGCATCGCCCCATTCCTCGAAGATGCGGCGCCAGATCCTTGGGCTGTAGGCGATGTTGTGGCCACCGGGCCATTCATCATAGCTGAAGATCATGGGGCAGTTTTCAAAGCACAGTGTCACGCCTGCATCACGCGCATGCTGCACGATGGGCGCAAAGATCTCGACCGCGCGGGCCCAGTTGTCGTCCGCGTTCAGGCGGCGATCGCCGCCAAGGAAGGTATTGACCACGCCCACACCCATCGTGCCCGCAGCCGTGATGACCTTTTTCAGATGCCCGGTGACCTCTGCGCGATGATCGGCATCCGAATGCAAAGGATTGGGGTAATAGCCAAGGCCCGAGATCTCGATCCCGTGGGCGGCCAGACCAGCGGTGATATCCTGCCCCTGGGCGGCGGTCAGGCCATCGACATCGATATGGCTGGTGCCCGCATAGCGCCGCGCCTCGCCGCCCGATGCGGGCCAGCAGGCGACCTCGAAGGCGGAAAACCCGTTCGGTCCCGCCCAGGCGGCCACGTCCATCAGGTCGGTGTCTTCGAATGGTGCGGTCAGCAGACCCAGTTTCATGTGCCCATCCCCCTCAAATCTCGTTCAGATCGACCCAGCGGCCTTCGCGCGCGGATCGCAGAACCGCGTCGCAAAACCGCATTTCGTAGTGGCCGTCGTCAAAACTGGCCCAGGTGCTGCCAGACCGTCGCCCGCCTGCATCCACATCCGCGTAAACCGCGCGGAAGAAGTTGAAGAAACTGTCGGCAAAACCTTCGACATGGCCCGGCGGCAGGCTTGCCGCGGCGGTGCCCGCCGTGTTCATCAGCGTGAAATCCCGCATCAATGTCTGGTTCGGCGCGTCGCGGTGGCCGATGAACAGGTGATCGGGCGTCTCGCTGTCCCATGCGAGACTGGCCGAAGCGCCTGCTACATCCCATTGCAGCGAATTCTTGCGGCCCATGTTGATCTGGCTGGTGCTCATCACGCCGCGCGCGCCGCCCTCGTAGCGGATCACGATCATCGCCGCGTCGTCGGTGTCGATGGCGGTGGTCTGCGTGGCCCCGGCAGCTGTTGAAAAGGTCTCGACCGGGCCGGTGGGTTTTTGGCGTTCGGGCACGAATGTCGCCAGTTCCGCCATCACCGACACCGCCCTCAGCCCGGTGACGAAGCTGGTCAGATCGATCCAATGGGTGCCGATATCGCCGACCGAGCGCAAAGCGCCGCCCATGTCGCTTTCCAGCCGCCAGTTCCAGTCGGTGGGTTTGGCCAGCCAGTCCTGATGGTAATGCCCGGTGACGAACCGGATAGCGCCCAGATCGCCGGCCTGCACCATGCCATGGGCCTGCTGGTTCAGCGGGTAGAACCGGATATTGTAGCACACGGCCGCCACCTTGCCCGAGGCCTTGGCAATCGCGACCATCTCGGCGCTTTCGGCCGAGGTCATGGCCAGGGGCTTTTCGCAGATCACATGTTTGCCGGCCCCCAGGATGGCCTTTACCTGGCCGTAATGGGCGTGGTTGGGCGAGGTGACATGGACGACGTCCACGGCCGCGTCGGCCAGCAGATCGTCCAGCGTGGAATAGGCGTGCGGCACGCCGATCTCGGCAGCCCGGGCGGCGCCCCGTTGGGGCGACGATCCAAGCACGCCTTTCACCCGCACCCCAAGACGTCGCAGCGCCTGGATATGGACGGTGCCGATGAACCCGGTGCCGATCACGGCGGCGGTCATGCCCGAGAAATCCGTCATGCAATGCCCCCGTCAGACAACCGAATATCCCCCGTCCACGGGCAGGCAGGCCCCCGTCATGAAAGCCGCTGCATCCGAGGCCAGGAACATGACCGCGCCCGCGATGTCGGCGGGCTGGCCCCAGCGTGCCAGCGGCGTGCGCGCCTCGATCGCCTTGGTGAAGCTTTCGTCCTGCCGGGCGCCGGCAGATTGCTGGGTCACGATGAACCCCGGGGCGACCGCATTGACCCGGATGCCGTCCGCCGCCCAGGCGATGGCCAGGGATTTCGTCAGCTGTTCGACCCCCGCCTTGGATGCGCCATAGGCCGGATTCCGGGGCGAGCCGAACCGCGCGTACATCGAGGCGATATTGATCACCGTGCCGCGTGCGGCCCTGAGCGCCGGGTGCATCGCCTCGGCACAGCGGAACGACCCGGTCAGGTTGATATCCACAACCTTGAGAAAGAAGTCCGGATCCATTTCCTCGCCCCGGCGGGTGATGGCGGCGCAATTGACCAGGACATCCACGCGGGGCAGGGCGGCGGCATAGCTGCGCACGGCCGCCGTATCGGTCACGTCAAGCTGCGTGTAGTCGAACCGCACCGCATCTTCCGGGGCGCAATCCGGTTCCACGCCCGTGATCCGCACCTGTGCGCCCGCATCCTGAAAGGCTCGTGCGATGGCGGCCCCGATGCCCGCGCGGCTGGCGCCGATCACCACGACCTGCGCACCGTCGAAATCAAAGCGCGACCGCTGCATCAGGCCAGCGCCTTGCGCCATGAGATGGGGGGTGCCGTCTTCACCTGCAGTGTGTCCTCTTGTTCGACGTTCAATCATGTAATCGTTTACAGAATGGGAAAATGGGCTTCCCGGATGATGAAATCGATTACATAATCCGCACCACAAGAGATTCGAGTCAACAGCTTTGTCGGAAAGGGGCCATCGCGCGCAATGGGTCAGAAACCCGCCACCATACAAGATGTCGCCCGCGCCGCGCGGGTGTCGACCGCAACGGTCAGCCGGGCCTTGTCGAATCCGGATCTGTTGACCGACCGCACGCGCGAGGCGGTGTTCGATGCGATCCGCGCCACCGGCTACCGGGTGAACAAGGCCGCGCGCAACCTGCGGATGCAGCGGGCGGGTGCGGTCCTTGTCCTGGTGCCCAACCTTGGCAAACCTTTCTATTCCCAGATCATTGCGGGGCTCAGCCAGGGCTTTGCGCATACCGACTACGCGGTTCTGATCGCCGATACGGAAAGCCGCCCCATCAAGGATGGCGAATTGGCGGGATATTTCCTGGATGGGCAGATCGACGGGATCGTGTCCTTTGACGGCGGGCTGTCGCCGGCGTCGTTGCGGATGTGCCGCGATCAGGGCGTGGGCGACCGGATCGTGTTCTTGTGCGAATGGGTGGAGGGCGCGGGGTTTCCCACCATCCGCTGCGACAATGCCGAAGGCGCGCGGCTGGCGATCCGTCATCTGCACGAGTTGGGTCATCGCCACATTGCCCATGTCACCGGGCCCGAAGGCAATGTCCTGACCACCGAGCGGCGGCGCGGGATGGTCGAGGAACGCACCCGTCTGGGCCTGCCTGCGCGGGAGGAATGGATCATCCGCGGGGATTTCTCGCTTGAGTCGGGGCATGAGGCTGCGGCCCGCATCCTTGCGATGGACCACCGCCCCACGGCGGTGTTCTGTTCGGCGGACATGGTGGCATTCGGCCTGATTTCCGGGCTTCGCGCCGGGGGCTTGCGGGTGCCCGATGATATCTCCGTCGTGGGTTTCGACGGGATCGAGATGTCGGAATATTACGTGCCCGCCCTGACCACGATCTGGCAGGACCGCCACACGATGGGCACGCGCGCGGCGGCATGCCTGCTGGACCGGCTGGCGCGCCCCGGACAAGATCATATCGCGCCCGTCGATACGGTGCCCGTCGACCTGGTTATCCGCGCCAGCACCGCGCCCCCGCCCCGCTGATCCCGTCATTTCGGGGCCCCGGTGACGGTCTGTTCCAGATCCATCGACACCCCCGACATAGGGATCGACGCGTCCGACAACAGGTAGACGGCAAGGCGCGCGGCCTCGTCCTCGGTCACCAGGCGACCCAAAGGCAGGGCGCGTGCGGCCTCGTCGATCCAGCCGTCGCCCTTGCCCAGCGTCACGCTGTGCAGGTGGCGTTCACTGTCCGTCGCCACCCACCCAAGGTTGATCCCGTTCACCCGGATGCGGTCTGCCATATGGGCATGGGCGGCGTTCTTGGTCAGCGTCTGCAGCGCGCCCTTGGTGGCGGAATAGACGGCCAGATCCGGCGCGCCGGCATGGGCATTCATCGACTGGATGTTGACGATGCTGCCGGGGGCCTTGCGCCGGGTCATGTCGCGGATCGCCTCGGCCATCAGGAAGAACGGAGCGCGCGCGTTGATCGCCATCATCGAGGTCCAGAACGCCGGATCGGCATCCAGGAAACTGCCCCGCGTGGTCAGGCCCGCGGCGTTGACCAGCCCGTCGATGCGCCCGAACCGTCCCAGGCCCGCCGCGAAAATCGCGTTCGGGGCCAGCGGGTCGATCAGATCGACAAGCGTGGCCTCGACCGGGCAGGGCAGATCGCCCGCGATCTCGTCCCTGTCGGTCAGCACCAGACCCTCGGCCCCGCTGGCGGCCGCCAGTCGGGCGATTGCAGCCCCGATGCCGCGCGCCGCCCCGCTGATGAGGATGATCTTGCCCGCCAGGTCAACGTTCATCGTGCCGTCCCTGCGCTCACGAGGGCGCACGTCATATCTGCACCTCGATCCGGTCGCCGTTGACGCGTGCGGGGTAGGTGGCCAGGTTCACGCAGGCCGGCGTGCGCAGAGCCGCCCCGGTCTTGTAGTTGAAACGCCCGTTGTGCTTGGGGCATTCGATGGTGTCATCCAGCACCAGCCCATCGGCCAGGTGAACCTGTTCGTGGGTGCAGAGCCCGTCGGTGCAAAAGACGTCGCCCGAAAGGCTGCGGTAGATCGCGAAGGTACGCCCGTCATGGTCGAAGCGGATCACGTCTTCCTCTTCGATCGCGTCATAGGCGCAGGCGTCGATCCATGTGCTCATCGGGGTCTCCTCAGGCGGCGGGGGTGCGTGGCACGCTGGCCGCGTCATGCAGGTCTTCGCGGTAGGGTCTGGCGGTTGGCGGCAAGGTCCGGCGGATGAAATATCCCGGCTCGTGCCGTTGCCGGATCAGGGCGCGGATCATCTCGCCATAGGCGTGCGGGATCGACCGGTTGGCAGGCGGCAGATCATCCTTGATCAGTTCGTGCAGCGCTGGCAGCGCGTGGTAGGGCACCATGGGAAACATGTGATGTTCCACGTGGTAGTTCATGTTCCAGTAGATCCAGCGGCTGACCGGGTTCATGTGGACGCTGCGCGAATTGAGCCGGTGATCCAGCACATCCTCGGCCAGCCCGCCATGCTGGAGCAGACCGACAAGCACCATGTGCCACGTGCCATAGATGCGCGGCCCGCCGATCAGGACCAGCGGCAGGATCGACCATGTCGCGAACGCTACGATCACGGCACCCAGGTGGATCGCCACAAAGATCCGCGCCCAGACTATCGCGCGCGGGATTTCGGAGGCGGGGATATAGTCGCGCTCATCCGGGCCGAAGCGGCCCATTGCGTTGCGCATCAGGATCGCGAAATGCTGGACCACGTCGGGTATACCCACAAAGGCCAACGCCTTGCGCGCCAGATCGGGCGGGCGCATCACCGCGATCTCGGGGTCGCGGCCGACGATGATGGTGTCGGTGTGGTGGCGCGCATGGCTCCACCGCCAGCTGACCGGGTTGCGCAGGACCATGAAACTGGCGATCAGATAGACATAGTCGTTCATCCATTCGGTCTTGAACGCTGTTCCATGGCCGCATTCATGCCAGCGGGAATCGCAGGCCGACCCGTACAAGACGCCATAGACGGCAAAAAACACCACCGCCCAGCCGGTGCCCCAGGTCAGCACGCCGCCGGTGGCCGTGACCGCCATCAGTGCGAGCCAAAGGACCGTGTCGCGGATCGCGGGGCCGTCGCTGCGGCGCATCAGGCCCTTCATGACCTTTCGGGGGATGTCGGTGTGATACCATTCGGCCGAGGCGAGGCCGCGCTCGATGGCCCGGTCCGCCTCGGGGCCGGTCAGGGAATAGTCGCGTTTTTCATAGGTGGACTCGGCCAATGCCATGATCGCTCGGTGCCTCCCCCAGTGTTCCGGCGCGGGCGCGGACCTGCCGCCGCCCGCGACCCGATTGGGGCGAGGCCGGTGGCGGGGTGTCAACTCGGCGATGAGGGGAAAGGAGGGTTCGGAGGCCGAAACTGGTGGATTATGCGGCATCGATCCCTCATATTCCCTCAAAATCCGGTTTTGGATGGATCCAGTCCCATGCGCCCGACCCTTGCCGATATCGCCGTCGCGGCCCAGGTGTCGCACGCCACGGTGGACCGGGTGATGAACGACCGGCCCGGTGTGTCGGCGCGCACGCGCGCGCAGGTGCTGGCGGCAGCCCGCCGGCTTGGCTACCTGGCGGAGGGCCCAGAGGCGCCCGGTGCGCCGATCACCTTGCGCCTGCTGCTGCCGACCGGCACCAATGCGTATATCGCCGAGTTGTCGCGCTCCGCTCTTCGGCAAGCGGCCGGCACGCCCGGCCTGATGGTGGAGGTGACGCGCACCCCGGCCCTCGATTCCGATGCGCTTGCCGCCGCCTTGCTGCGGTCGACCGATGTGGACGGCGTGGCCGTCGTGGCGTTGAATCATCCCGCCATCCGAGAGGCGATCCGCCGCCTGTCCGAACAGGGTGTGCCGGTGGTCACACTGGCATCCGATCTGCCCGACACGCCGCGCCTGGCTTACGTGGGAATCGACAACGGGCAGGCGGGGCGGCTGGCAGGATATGCGCTTGCCCGCTTCCTGGGGCCGCACCCCAGGGGCAAGGTGGCGCTGTTTGCCGGGACACTGGGCTATCGCGGGCACCAGGAACGCGAGATGGGGTTTCGTCAGGTGCTGGCCGAGGATTTTCCCGATCTGACCCTTCTGGAATTGCGCGAAAGCCGTGAAGATCGCCAAAAGGCGCTGCACCAGACCCGCGACCTGCTGGCCGCGCATCCCGATCTGGTGGGGGTGTACAATGCCGGCGGGGCGACCGTCGGCATCACGGCCGCCTTGCAAGAGGCAGGGCGCGCGCACGACGTCGTCTTCATCGCCCATGAAGCGACCGCTGAAAACAAGGCGGCGCTGCTGTCGGGCACACTGGACGGTGTGATCGACCAATCCGCGCGCGACGAGATCCGCGAAACCCTTGCCGCGCTGATGGCCGCCGTGAGGGGTGTCGACCGGGTGACCTATCCGCCGCGCCTGCAGCTGATCCTGCGCGAAAACCTTCCGTCCGGCTAAACGCCGGTGCGCGTCGCCTGCTGCAATTCGACCTGATAACCTTCGGGGTCGCGAAACACGAAGGCGCGGATGCCGATAGCATCGTTCACGAACATCTCGGACAGGGCGTCGACCTGCCGGTCGCGCAGATAGGCATACCAAGCGTCCACATCCGGCACCCGCACGCAGATCTGCACGCATTTGTCGGCCTGCCAGCTGTTCATGCCCCTGGCCTCATCGACCAGACCCAGATGCGCCCCGTCGGCCATGCGCACGATCTTGGCCAGGTCACCCTGATCGATCGCCAACGGAAACCCCATCACATCGCGGTAAAAGGCAAAGGCGCGATCGAGGTTCTTGTAGTAGAGAAACGTGATGGCCAGCACGTTGGGCTGGGTCGGGCGTTGGGTCATGGGACCTCCTGCGGATCGCGAACGGGACGCGCCCATCATGGACTTTTGCGCGGGCAGGCGCAAAACCGATCCTTGCGGTAGGCCCCCAGTCTCCGTTGCATTTACATCGCGCCGCAAGCCATGCCAGATGCGCGCGATTTTTCCTTGCGGAGCCAGCCGATGTCCGAGACCTCGACCGAACACAACGACCGCATGCGCGCCCTCAAGGCCGAGCGTGACGAGATGATGAAATCGAAGCGGAGCAAGAAGGGCCTGATCCTTGTCCATACCGGCGACGGCAAGGGCAAAAGCTCGTCCGGGTTCGGGATGATCATGCGGTGCATCGGCCACGGGATGCCGTGCGGCGTGGTGCAATTCATCAAGGGCGGCTGGGAAACCGGCGAGAAAAAGTTCCTGCGCGAACGCTTTGCCGACGCGTGCGAATTTGTCGTGTCCGGCGAGGGCTTTACATGGGAAACGCAGGACCGTGACCGCGATATCGCCGCCGCCCGCGCCGGGTGGGACGCCGCAAAACGCATGATCCGCGATCCCGAAAAGCGGTTTGTCTTGCTCGATGAGATTAACATTGCGCTGCGCTATGACTATCTGGATGTGAACGAGGTGGTGGATTTCCTGTCATCCGAGAAGCCCCAGATGACCCATGTCTGCCTGACCGGGCGCAACGCCAAGCCCGAGCTGATCGAGATCGCCGACCTGGTGACCGAGATGACCGAGATCAAGCATCCCTTCAAGGATCAGGGCGTGGTCGCGCAGCGGGGCACCGAATACTGACGAGGCAGATGGATATGGCCCAGATGATGAAGGTGACGCGCTATGCGGTTTCGGCTCGCCGTGCGGTTGCGGCCCCGCGTCTGACAGTTGCCGTCTTGTCTGATCTGCACGCCGCCGCCCCTTATATGGACAGCGCCCGGATTGCGGATCTGGTGGCGCAGACAAATGGTTTGGGGGTCGATCTGATCGTGCTGCTGGGCGATTACGCGGGCCATGTTCTGGGCGGCCGAGACCTGACACCCGACGCGGTGGCACAGGGGCTGACGCCGCTGGCCGCCCCGCTGGGCGTTTTCGCGGTCTTCGGCAATCACGACTGGCGCGATGATCCTGCCACCCGCAGGCCCGGCCCCGCGCGGACACGCTGGCACGATGCGTTTGACGCGGCCGGCATCGCGACGCTGAGCAATCAGGCGGTGACACTGACCTCGGGCGGTACGCCCTTCACGCTGGCGGGGCTGGAATCGCAGCGGGCCTTTCGCACGCTGTTTCCCTATCGCATCACCGGCGCCGATGATCTGCCTGCCGTGTCCGCGCAGGTGAACCCCGAGCTGTTCACACTGCTACTGGCCCATGAGCCCTGCATCTTTCCCGATCTGCCCGATGCGTATGACCTGACCCTTTCGGGCCATACCCATGGCGGCCAGATTGCGCCGTTCGGGCGCGCGATGTTCGCCCCGGCCCGCCATGGCGCGCGCTACGCCTATGGCCACCACCTGCACGGCGAAAAGCAGCTTGTCGTCTCGGGCGGCGCTGCCAGTTCGGGCCTGCCCATCCGCATCGGACGGCCGCCGGAAATCACGGTGGTCAGCGTCGCATGAGCCGGGCCTTGATGATCCAGGGCACCGGGTCGAATGTCGGAAAATCCATGCTGGTGGCGGGCCTGTGCCGGGCGGCGCGGCTGAGGGGCATCGACGTTGCGCCCTTCAAGCCGCAAAACATGTCGAACAATGCCGCCGTGACAGAAAACGGGGGCGAGATCGGCCGCGCCCAGGCGGTGCAGGCGCTGGCCTCGGGCCTCAGGCCGCACACGGACATGAACCCGGTCTTGCTGAAACCCGAAACCGATACCGGCGCGCAGGTCATCGTGCAGGGTCAGCGACTGACGCGAGCCGAGGCCGCCGATTACGGGACATTGAAAGGCGCGTTGCTGACGGCCGTGCTGGACAGTTTCAACCGTCTGAAATCGCGCCATGACCTGGTGATCGTCGAAGGAGCGGGCAGCCCGGCCGAAGTCAATCTGCGCGCCCGCGACATCGCCAATATGGGCTTTGCCCAGGCGGCCGATGTGCCGGTGATCCTGGCCGGCGACATTGACCGGGGCGGAGTGATCGCGCAGGTCGTGGGTACGCAAGCCGTGCTCGACCCCGCCGACGCCAGGCGGATCAAGGGGTTCTTGATCAACCGCTTCCGGGGCGATGTCCGGCTGTTTGACGACGGCTATCGCCGGATCGCGGATCAGACCGGGTGGCCCGGCTATGGGGTTCTGCCGTGGTTTGCCGATGCGTGGAAACTGCCCGCCGAGGACGCGCTGGATCTGCATGCGCCCGTGCGGAAAGGCGGGCTGCATATCGTGTGCCTGGGGCTGAGCCGGATCGCGAATTTCGATGATCTGGATCCGCTCAAGCAAGATCCGGGCGTGCGGCTGACCATGCTGGGGCCGGGCCGGGCAATCCCCGGCGATGCGGATGTGGTGGTTTTGCCCGGCACCAAATCCACCCGGGGCGATCTGGCATTTCTGCGCCGACAGGGCTGGGATACCGACCTGATGGCCCATTACCGGCGGGGCGGGCATATCCTGGGCATTTGCGGGGGCTACCAGATGCTGGGGCAGTCCGTCGCAGACCCCGAGGGGATCGAAGGCCCGGCCGGCACCACCGAAGGTTTGGGCCTTTTGCAGATCGACACCGTCATGACCCCGCAAAAACGGCTGACCGAGGTCACGGCTACCCATGCGCTCACCGGCCAGGCCTTTGACGGCTACGAGATCCATATCGGCCAAAGCGATGGCCCCGATCGCGCGCGCCCCTTTGCCCATGTGGCGGGCACGCCCGAGGGCGCGATCAGCGCAGACGCGCGGGTGCAGGGCAGCTATCTGCATGGCATGTTTCGCGATGACGGGTTTCGCGCCGCCTGGCTGGCCGGGTTCGGTGTGGCGGCCGCATCCGTCACCTATGCACAGGGTGTCGAGGACACGCTGGATGCGCTGGCCGCCCATATGGAGACGCACCTGGATATTGACGGGCTATTGGCCGCGGCCGGTTAACCGGTTTCGATCAGCGCGCGGATCTCGGAGAGTTTCTCGGCCACCAGCCCGGCATCTCCGCGCGCTTCGACGTTCAGGCGCAACAGGGGTTCCGTGTTCGAAGCACGCAGGTTGAACCGCCAATCCCCGAACGACAGGCCGATCCCGTCCATCTCGTCGCGCGCTTTGGCGTGCGGGCCGTAGACCGCATCGATGCGCGCCACCATGGCGGGAACGTCGGCGACGCGGAAATTGACCTCGCCCGAAGATGGAAAGGCGGCACGCGCTTCGGCCACCAGCGCTTGCAGACTGGTGTCGCGGCGGCCGATCAACTCGGCAACCAGTAGCCACGGGATCATCCCGCTGTCGCAGGACATGAAATCGCGAAAGTAGTGATGCGCCGACATCTCACCGCCATAGACCGCACCGGTGTCGCGCAGCGCCTGCTTCAGGTGGGCGTGGCCGGTGCGGGTCTGCACGGCGGTGCCGCCCGCGCGCGCCACCACGGCTTGCGTGTTCCAGATCACCCGTGGGTCATGGACGATGGTTTCGCCGGGGAATTTCGCCAAGAACGCGTCCGCCAGCAGACCCACGACATATTCGCCCGGAATGAACCGTCCCTCGTGATCGAAAAAGAAGCAGCGGTCGAAATCGCCATCCCACGCCACGCCCATATCCGCCCCGTGCGCGACAACCGCGTCGGCGGTCACCGGCTGGTTTTCAGGCAGCAGGGGGTTGGGGATACCGTTGGGAAAGGTGCTGTCGGGCGCATGATGCATGCGCACGAATGTCAGCGGTGCGCCCTTGGCCGTCAGCGCCGTGGCGATGGCGTCGAAACTGGGGCCTGCCGCCCCATTGCCCGCATTGACCATGATCTTGAGCGGCTTGAGCGCCGCGATATCCACAAAGCTCAGCACCTTGGCCACATAGGCCGCGCGGGTGTCGGATACATCGCGCAGGGCACCGCCCGGCCGATCAGGGCCGAATTCGCCCGTCTCGGCCAGCGCCTTGATCTCGCCCATGCCATTGTCAAAGCTCAAGGGGGCGGACCCGCGCAGCACCATCTTCATCCCGTTGTAATCCATCGGGTTGTGCGATGCCGTCACGCAGATCCCGCCATCGGCATCCAGATGCGTGGTGGCGAAATAGACCTCTTCCGTGCCGCACAGGCCAAGATCGAGAACCTCCGCCCCCATTGCGACCAGCCCGCGCGCGACCGCATCGCCCAGCGCCTTTGATGTGGCGCGTGCGTCGCGGCCCAGAACCACCCGCCTGGCGCCAAGCACATGGGCAAAGGCGCGTCCGATCCGTTCGGCGATCCTCTCGTTCAACTCGGGCCCGAGCCGGCCGCGAATGTCATAGGCTTTGAAACAGGTGAGGGGCGCGATGTCTGTCATGGTCAAATCCGTAGCGCAGGTTGGTGCGCGCGTGCCAGTCCCCCATTGGCACGCGCGCCAAATGCACTAGGCTTTGCCTGCGAAGGGAATGCGCATGCTGATCGTCACCAAGGACACCATCCGCAACGCGGGGGCGCTGGAAACCCGCAGCCTGCCAAAGAAGTTCTTTGGCCGGGTGCAGTTGATCCCGCGCGGTGCGGGTTTGCGCCTGTGGCTCCGGCTGATCGTGGAAATCCAGATCCTGCGCTATCTTTCGGCGCTGTTGCCGTTCGTGGCCATCCCGTTGTTCTGGCGCAACCTGGCGCTGCCGGTCACCCAGGCGCCCTTGGCCATGCTGGTGGTCATCGCCTTTGTCGAACTGAAGGTGTTGCGCCTGTCCGAGGCCGCGCGCCAGCGCGTGGTGGACGAGGATGAAGCCGCCCGCCGCCTCGACACCCTCGGGTTCCGGTCCAAGGCGATCTTGCGCAAGATCGCGGCCCGCCACGAAATCGCCGAAGGTGAATTGCGCCTTGTCGTCGAGCAATCGGAACTGGCGCGCATCCCGGCGCTGACGCTGGTCTCGGTGCAGACGGCCAGTCCCGAAACCCGCCTGCTGGATCTGGATGCCGACGACCGGGCGATCATCACCGAAACCCTGTTCGACGCCGAGTTGACCGAAGCGCAGCTGCTGGCCGTGAACCACCGGCACGAAACGTATATCCGCGACATCGCCCAAGACGCGCGCGGCGTGTCTGCCCATGCGCGTCTTGCGGCCTATCTGGACAAACGCGATCCGGCAATGGCGGGCGGCTGACCACGATGACGATCAACGCAACCACGATATCCGCCGGTGAGGCGCTGCAGGTGCTGGAGGCCGGGTGGGCCGCGCAACGCCAGGGCGGGCTGAAGACGTCGTGGATGCTGCACGGCCGCCCCGGCGTGGGCAAGACGGAGCTCGTGCAGATGCTGGCCGACCGTATGGGCGCGCAATTGTTCGATCTGCGCCTGACCACGATCGAGCCGCAGGATCTGCGCGGTCTGCCCTACTTCGATCATGAAACGGCGCGCACCATCTGGTACCGGCCCGAGGATCTGCCCGACACCGACGCGCCGGCGATCTTGTTCCTGGATGAACTGACGGCGGCCGCCCCGTCGCTGCAACCCACCGTATACGGCCTGCTGCAGGAACGCCGCGTGGGGCGTCACCGGTTGCCCGACAGCGTGCTGATCGTGGCGGCGGGCAACATGATCGAGGATGGCGCGATCGCCTACGAGATGGGCACCGCCTTGAGTGACCGGTTGATCCACGTGATCGTGCAGGCCAGTGCCGAAGACTGGCTCAAGAATTACGCCGTTCCCGCATCCATCCATCCAGCCGTGGCCGCGTTCATTCGCACCCGTCCCGACCTGCTTGAGACCACCGAAGACAGCCTCAGGCGGGGGCACGCCATCGCCTGCACGCCCCGCAGTTGGACCCGCGTCAGCCAGATCATGGGCTCGGTCCCCGACCGGCGGTCCCGCGCGGTGATGATCGCGGGCACCGTGGGCGAAGCCGCGGCCGCGGAATTCGCGCTGTTGGCCGACGAGATCGCGGCCACCGTCCAAGTGGCGCAGATGCTGGATACGCCGCGTGCCAAGCGGGGCCCGCTTTACCCCAAGACTCTCCATGGCCTGACGGCGCTGGTCTATGGGCTGGTGGGGCAGGTCGATCGGGCGACACTGCCGGCGGGTATCGAAATCCTGGCGGATCTGCGCGGGTTGGCCGGGCAGGGTCATTCCGGCCTTCCGGTCGGTGAATTGGCAAGCTTCGGGTTCGAGTTGCTGATCGGTCGCGCGCTGGACAGGGGCTGGCAGGACGTGTTCGCCACCTCTCAGGCCTATGCCGATTACGCGGCCGAGCGTCAGGCCGCGGGCCTGCCGTGAGTGTGCATTCCACCCGCGCCGCCCGCGCGCTTTCCCATCTGGGCGCGGCGGATCCGGCGCTGGCGGTGCTGGCGTTGTGGTGCCGGCATCGTGACGGGCCGGGCGCCACACGCACCGATGGCCACACCATCCGCTATGGTCCGGGTTTCGACAGCCTGCCCCTGCCCGAACAGGTGGGGCTTTTGGCCCATCACGTCTTGCATGTGGCCTTGCGCCATTCCGACCGGCAGGCGGCTTTGGCGGAGCGGTTGGGCGACCGGTTCGATGCCGCGCTGTTCGGGCTGGCCGCGGACGGGATCATCAACGAAACCCTGATCCTCGCGGGCCACGCCCTGCCGCGTCCCGCCGTGACCCTGACCGATCTGCTGGCCGAGGCCGGTCTGCCCGCCCGATCCCCCATCGCGGCGCTGTCCGACTGGGATGCCGACCGCCTGGCAATGGCGTTGCACGCCGACCCCAGGCGCGCCGAAAAGCTGCGCGAATGGGGGGTGTCGCGCGGATTTGCACGGGATCTGGGCCTTGGCGAGCCCGATGAGGATGGCGAAAAGCAATCCGCCGCGGATTGGCGCAACCAGATCCTTCGCGCGTTCGAGGCGGGGCGCAAGGCGGGCACGGGCATCGGTAAACTGGGCAGCCTGATCGCGGACCTGGCCCCGGCTTCGGTGCCGTGGGAAACACACCTGCGCGGCCTGCTGGCGCGCGCCCTGACCGAAAGACCGCGCCAAAGCTATCGGCGGCCTTCGGGCCGATGGCTGGCGATGGCCGAAACGGCGCGCGCCCATGGCGGCCCCGCCCCGGTGTTCGAGCCGGGCCGCCAGCGCCACGATCACCGCCCGCGCGTCGTGATCGGGCTGGATACCTCGTCCTCCATCGACCCGCAGACCCTGCGCCTGTTCACTGCCGAGGCCGAGGCCATCACCCGCCGCACCGGGGCCGAGGCGCATCTGCTGGCCTTCGATGAAGAGGTCTTTGTCCAGGCCCGGCTGGATCCCAATGGCTGGCAGGCCCTGCGCAGTCCCGAATTCCGCACGGGTGGCGGCACGGATTTCACCGATCTGTTCGCGCGGGCCGGGGCGCTGACCCCGTCAATCGTCGTGATCTTGACCGATCTGGATGCGCCGGTGCCGGGTGCGCCACGGTTCCCGGTCATCTGGGCGGTGCCCGCGCGCACCGATCCGCCGCCTTTCGGGCGGGTGCTGGAAATCACCGATACCTGAGGCGGGATTACTCGGCCGCGTGGGGCCGGGCTTCGCCTTCGCGCTGTGCGTTTTGCCAATCGGGTGAAATCCACGGTTCCAGGTTCTCGCGGGGCAGGGGCGCGCGGCCAAGGATGTGATCCGCTGCCTTTTCCCCCACCATGATCGAGGGCGCGTTGAGGTTGCCATTGGGGATCAGCGGAAAGATCGAGCTGTCGGCCAACCGCAGCCCGTCCACCCCGATCACCCGGTTTTCCGGATCGACCACCGCCATCGGGTCATCGGCCCGGCCCATCCGCGCGGTCCCGCAGGGGTGATAGGCGCTTTCGGCATGTTCGCGGATCACCGCATCCAGTGCTGCATCGGATTGCGCGGCATCGCCCGGCTGGATCTCGTGATCGACATAGCCTGCGATCGGATCGGTCGCGAAGATTTCCCGCGTCAGGCGGATCGCGCGGCGGAAGTCCTGCCAGTCGTCGGGGTGGGACATGTAGTTGAACAAGATCCGCGGCGCGTCCGCGGGATCGGAAGACCGCAGCGTGACCGCGCCCCGCGATTTCGACCGCATCGGTCCGGTATGGGCCTGGAACCCGTGCCCGCCGGGGGGCGTCTTGCCGTCGTAGCGGATTGCGATGGGCAGGAAGTGATATTGAATATCAGGGTATTCCACGCCTTTCTTCGACCGGATGAACCCGCATGCCTCGAAATTGTTCGACGCGCCCAGGCCGGTCTTGGTGAACAGCCACTGCGCGCCCACCAGGGCCTTGCCCCACAGCGACCAGTAGGGCGCGATGGACACCGGCTTGGAGGCCGCGAACTGCACGTAGAGTTCCAGGTGGTCCTGCAGGTTCTGGCCGACGCCGGCCCTGTCGGCCACCACTGCAATCCCATGCTCACCCAGATGCCTGGCGGGGCCTATTCCGCTCAGCATGAGAATCTTGGGTGAATTGATCGCGCCTGCGGCCAGCACCACCTCGGCGCGCGCGCGGATCACCTGACCGCCCGCCAGCCGCACGCCGGTCGCGCGACCGTTCTCGATCTCGATCCGTTCAACCAGACCGCGCAGCAGCGTACAATTGTCCCGTTTGAGCGCAGGCTTGAGATAGGCGCTGGCCGTGGACCAGCGTTTGCCTTTCCACACGGTCATCTCGAAGGCGCCGAACCCTTCCTGTCGCTGGCCGTTATAGTCATCGGTCGCGCCATAGCCCGCATTGGCGCCGGACCTGATAAATGCCTCGTACAAGACGTTTTTGCGCGGTCCCCGCGTGATGTGGAGCGGGCCGTCATGCCCCCGCCAGGATGCATCGCCCGCATCCCCGTGCCAGGTTTCGGCGCGTTTGAAATAGGGCAGGACATCGGCATATCCCCAGCCTTCGGCACCCATGTCCGCCCAGGTGTCGAAGTCTCGGGCATGGCCACGCACATAGATCATGCCGTTGATCGACGAGGACCCGCCGATCACCTTGCCGCGCGGGCAGGCCATGACGCGATTGTCCATATGCGGCTCGGGCTCGGTCACGTAGCCCCAGTCATACCGCTTCATGCCCATCGGATAGGACAGGGCGGCGGGCATGTTGATGAACGGCCCCCAATCGGACCCGCCATGTTCGACGACGATGACCGACCGGCCCGCCTCGGACAGGCGATACGCCATGGCCGACCCGGCGCTGCCGGCACCAATGATGACGTAATCGGCTTCCATCAATAGGCCGCTTCCACTGGTGACATTCCGACATAGACGGTCTTGGATTCCGAATAGCTTTCGAGCGCGGCGCGCGAATTCTCCCGGCCCACGCCCGATCCCTTCCTGCCGCCGAAGGGCACCTCGACGGGGGTCAGGTTGTACTGGTTGATCCAGCAAGATCCCGCGTCGATCAGGCTGATCACGCGATGGCCGCGGGTCAGGTCACGGGTGAAGACGGCCCCAGACAGGCCCAGGTCGGTGGCGTTGGCGCGCTCGATCACCTCTTCTTCCGTGTCGAAGTCGAGGACCGACATGACGGGGCCAAAGATCTCTTCGCGCGCGATGGTCATGTCGTCGGTGACATCGGCGAAGACGGTGGGCTGGATGTAGCAGCCGGGCTGGTTCAGCCGGTTGCCGCCATAGGCGAGGCGCGCGCCCTCGGCCTTGCCCTTCTCGATGTAGCCCAGCACGATCCGCAGCTGATCTTCGCTCACCATCGGGCCGAGGTTGGTGGCCTCGTCGCGGGGGTCGCCGATCACGGCCTTTGACACGCGTTCGACCAGCCGGTTGACGAAGGCCTCCTTGATGCCGCGCTGCACGAAAACCCGCGTGCCGTTGGAACAGACCTGCCCGGTGGCATAGAAATTCGCGTTGATCGAGGCCGAGATGGCGCTTTCCAGATCGGCGTCGTCAAAAATGATCAGTGGCGACTTGCCACCCAGTTCCATGGTGACATGCTTCATCTGGCTCGCGGCCGCGGCATAGACCTTCTTGCCGGTCTCCGCCGAACCGGTGAGCGAGACCTTGGCGACGCGGGCATCTTCGACCAACGCGCGGCCAACGGTTCCCGCCCCTTGAACCACGTTGAAGACGCCGGGCGGCGCGCCGGCCTCGACCAGGATTTCCGCAAGTTTCAAGGCGGATAGCGGCGTCTGTTCCGATGGCTTGAACACCATCGTGTTGCCGCAGATCAGCGCTGGTGCGGCTTTCCAGCCGGCCACCTGCGTGGGGTAATTCCATGCGCCGAGGCCGACGCAGACACCCAGCGGCACCCGCACCGTGTAGGCCCAATCGCCGCCCAGCGGCACATGCTCGCCCGTGAGCGTGCCCGCGAGACCGCCGAAATATTCCAGCGCATCTGCGGCCGAGGTCGCGTCCGCAATCAGCGTTTCCTGGATCGGCTTGCCGGTATCGAGTGTTTCGAGTTCCGACAATTCACGATTGCGGGCGCGAATGATGTCGGCGGCCCGGCGCAAGACGCGGCCCCGTTCAACCGGCATCAGTGCGGCCCAGGGGCCCTGGGCTGCCTTGGCGGCGGCCAGTGCGGCCTCGACAATCGCGGGCGTGGCGTCGTGGACATGAGCGATTTCCTCGCCACTGCCCGGATAAATCACCGGTCGCCGCGCGCCTGCGGTGTCTTCGACATAGGCACCATCGATGAAGTGTGAGGCGGTGGGTTGGGCGTTGATGGTTCCCATTGGGTCATTCTCCTCGGGGAAAGCGTTGATTTTCTTCGACCACATTCAGATCCATGTGGTTTCGCATGTACCGGTTCGAGGCATCGCGCAGCGGCTGGAAATCCCACGGGAAATAGGCCCCGTTCCTGAGCGCCTCGTAGACGACCCATCTCCTGGCCTGGCTCTCGCGAACGTCGGCGTCGAACTGTTCCAGATTCCATTGCGCCGCCGCCATGACGCGGAATTTTTCCAGCGTGTGGGCATGGGCGGGATCTTCGGCAAGGTTCGCCCGCTCCTGCGGATCTGCATCCAGATCGAACAACTGTTCGGGGTCCAGGGCGCAATTGGTGTATTTCCAGCGCCCCTGCCGCAGCGCGATCAGCGGCGAGATTGACGCTTCGGCCGCGTATTCCATCATCACCGGGCTGATCCGTGCCGTGCCGCGCGCAAGCGGCACCAGGCTTTCTCCGTCGGTCCATGGCATGACCTCGGCCATGGAGACACCGGCCAGATCGCACAGTGTGGGGCACAGATCGATGGTCGACACCGGGTCGCTGATCGCCCCCGCAGTCATCCCCGGTGCAGCGATCATCAGGGGCACGCGCGCCGACCCTTCGTAAAAGTTCATCTTGAACCACAGCCCGCGTTCCCCGAGCATGTCGCCGTGATCCGAGACAAAGACGATGATCGCATCCTGCCGCGTGGTCTCGAGAACGTTGAGGATGCCGCCGATCTTGTCGTCGAGATAGGAGATATTGGCGAAATAGGCGCGGCGCGACCGGGTGATGTCATCGTCGGAAATGTCGAAATTTCGCCAGTCATTGGCGTCGAAGATCCGCTGCGCGTGGGGGTCGTGATCGGCGTAGTCCAGCGCCGGAACCTGCGGTTGCAGGTGGGCGCAATCCTCGTACAGGTCCCAGTATCGCTTGCGCGCGACATAGGGGTCGTGGGGGTGGGTGAAACTGACGGTCAGGCACCAGGGCCGCGCGTCATGCCCGCGCGCCAGATCATACAGCTTCTGCTCGGCCTGGTGGGCGACGTCATCATCATATTCCATCTGGTTTGTGATTTCGGCCACGCCTGCGCCCGTGACCGAACCCATGTTGTGATACCACCAGTCGATGCGCTCGCCCGGTTTGCGGTAGTCGGGCGTCCATCCGAAATCGGCGGGATAGATGTCGGTGGTCAGCCGCTGTTCGAACCCGTGCATCTGATCGGGACCGACGAAATGCATCTTGCCCGACAGGCAGGTCTGATAGCCCGCGCGCCGCAGGT
>CAYWTM010000057.1:0-20351 GCA_964460185.1 uncultured Roseicyclus sp.
CGAGATTCTCCGGAGTGACTGGAGTTCAGACGTGTGCTCTTCCGATCTCCCAGATAGGCGTCGATGACCTCCTGGTTGTTGCGCACCTGATCAGGTGTGCCGTCGCCGATCTTCTTGCCGTAGTCCATCACGACCACCCGGTCGGACAGGTCCATGACCACACCCATATCGTGTTCGATCAGCACGATGGTCGTGCCGAACTCGTCATTCACGTCGAGGATGAAGCGCGACATGTCTTCCTTTTCCTCCACGTTCATGCCCGCCATCGGTTCATCCAGCAGCAGGATCTGCGGCTCGGCCGCCAGCGCGCGCGCCAGTTCGACCCGCTTTTTCAGGCCGTAGGGCAAGCGGCCCACCGGCGTCTTGCGGATGTTCTGGATTTGCAGGAAATCAATGATTTCCTCGGCCTTTTCGCGGTTCGCGACCTCTTCGCGCTGCGCCTTTCCCCACCAGAATGCCTGATCGAGGAAATTGGCCTTCATGTGGTTCAGACGGCCGGTCATCACATTGTCCAGCACGGACATGCCTTCGAACAGGGCGATGTTCTGGAATGTCCGCGCGATGCCCTGCCGGGCGACCTGAAAGGGTTTCATCGACGGGCGCTTTTGCCCGCGATAGATCACTTCGCCCTCCTGGGGGTGATAAAACCCCGAAATCACGTTCAGCATCGAGGACTTGCCGGCCCCGTTGGGCCCGATGATCGCACGGACCTCGCCTTCGCGGATGTCGAACGAGATATCCTTGATCGCGACGACGCCCCCGAACCTCAGGGTTATGTTGCGCATCTCCATGACCACGCCGCCGATGGTGCGGCCGTCCGGTGTCACATAGCTGTCTGGCGACATGTCGTTCATTGCGCCTTCTCCCTTGTCGCCTGGCCGGACCGGAAGATGAGCGCCCCGATCAGACCGTAGACCAAAAGCGCGACAAGCGCCCAGATCAGATTGTTTTCCCACACGTCCGGCATGCCGAACAGCAATGCCGCCACACCGCAGATTCCGATGGCGCCTCCCTGAACCGCAGCCGCGCCCCTGGTCAGGTACCGGCCCGCCACCCAGGACGCGACAAACCCCAAAAGGAATATGCCCGCCGCCATCAAGGTCATGCGCACCCCCCCTGCGGGAGGGCGGGCGGCGCGAAGTCGCGAGGCGCGCGTCGCACCGTCATTCCGCCGCCATCCGTTGCCCCTCGACCGGCACGATGGCCGCGTCGCGGATCTTCAGGGTCGCGGTAATCTTGCCCTTGCGCCCATCCTCGTAGGTCACCTCGGTCTCGGTGTATTGCTCGGACTTGCCGCCATACAGCGCGTCGATCAGGTCGGCGAATTTCTCTTCGATGATGCGGCGGCGCACCTTGCGGGTCCGTGTCAGTTCGCCGTCATCCGCATCCAGTTCCTTGTGCAACACCAGGAACCGGTGCACCTGGCAGCCCGACAGCATCTCATCCTCGGCCACCGACCGGTTCACCTCTTCGACGTGAGATTGGATCATGTCCAAAACCTGCGGATGACCCGCCAGTTCCTGGTAGGACGCATAGGCGATGTTGTTGCGCTCGGCCCAGTTGCCGACTGCCGTCAGGTCGATGTTCAAGAACGCCGTGCACATGTCCCGGCCGCTGCCGAACACGACGGCCTCCAGGATATTGGGAAAGAACTTCAGCTTGTTCTCGACGTATTTCGGCGCGAACAGACGCCCATCGGCCATCTTGCCCACGTCCTTGGCCCGGTCGATGATCCGCAAATGCCCGGTATCGGGCTCGATGAACCCAGCATCCCCCGTGGCGACCCAGCCCTCCGCATCCTTGGTGGAGGCGGTGGATTCCGGGTTCTTGTAGTATTCCACGAACACGCCCGGCGAACGGTAGAAGACCTCGCCGCTTTCATCGATGCGCAACTCCACCCCCGGCGACGGCACGCCGACCGTATCCGGACGCACCTCGTTGTCGGGCTGTTGCGTGATGAAAACGCTGGCCTCGGTCTGACCGTATAGCTGTTTCAGGTTGATCCCCAGCGCCCGGTAGAAATCGAAGATTTCCGGCCCGATGGCCTCGCCCGCCGTATACCCCACCCTGATCCGGCTCATGCCAAGGGTGTTCTTCAGTGGCCCGATCACCAACATGGTGCCCAGCTGGTATGTCAGCCGGTCCATCAGGCCAACGGATTCACCATCCAGCAGCCGGGGGCCCACGCGCTTGGCCTGGTTCATGAAGTAATGGAACATCCGCCGCTTGAGCGGCCCCGCATCCTCCATCCGGATCATCACCGAGGTAAGCAGGTTTTCGAACACGCGGGGCGGGGCGAAATAATAGGTCGGCCCGATCTCACGCAGGTCGGTTGTCATCGTCGCCGGGCTTTCGGGACAGTTCACGCAAAACCCCGTCCACATCGCCTGGCCGATGGAAAAGATGAAATCGCCCACCCAGGCCATCGGCAGATAGGCCAGAACCTCGTCTTGCGGATCAAGATGGTCGAATTCCGACGAGTTCTTGGACGTTTCGATGATGTTGCGGTTCGACAGGACGACACCCTTGGGCTTGCCGGTCGTGCCCGAGGTGTACAGCATCACGCAGGTGCTGTCGTAGGTCAGTTCTGCCTCGCGCCTGGCCAGTTCACCGCCCAGCCGCTCACGCGCTGCGCGCCCTTCTGCCTGGACGTCGGCCAGGGCATGCAACTGGCTATGGTCGTATTTCCTGAGACCGCGCGAATCCTGGTAGATGATATGCTCGATCTTGTGCACGCGGTCCTGCACCTCGATCGCCTTGTCGACCTGTTCCTGGTCGCCCGCGATCACGAACCGCGCGCCGCAATGTTCCAGAACATAGGCCATCTCTTCGGCGACCGCGTCCTGGTACAAGGGCACGGGAACCGCGCCCGCCTTTTCTGCCGCGACCATCGCCCAGTACAGGGCCGGGCGGTTGCGCCCGATGACGGCGACATGGTCACCACGCTCCACCCCCAGAACCAGCAGGCCGAGGGCCATTGCATCGATTTCCTCTGCGGCCTCGGCCCAGGTCCAGCTTTGCCAGATCCCGAATTCCTTTTCGCGATAAGCCGGTTTGGACCCGAAAAGCGCCACGTTGCGCGCCAGCAGGGCTGGCACGGATTGCGGCACGCCGGATGCAGCGTGTGCGTCAGTCAAAAGCGTTGTCCTCCCTAAACGAACCCAAAGGTCCGCTCCCACGGTGTGCCCATCTTCGAGCAGGCGACTCCCGTTCCGCCACCGTGACACGTATTGATGTGCCGTCAAGTTTTGCCTGACTTTTTCGGAATCCTTACGAATTGTAACAAGTCCGCCGCGCGGCTTGGCGGAACGCGCAAAGGGCGGTAGCGATAAACAGGGAGGACAGGCGATGCCGCATCGTGCAGCCAAAGGGAACGGAACCGACCCCCTGACACGGGCGGGGCTCAACCTGATCCAGCAGGCGTTGTCGATCTACGACGCCGATTTGCGGTTGGCGGTGTGCAACCGTCCCTTCCAGACGATGTTCGGCCTGCCCGAACACCTGGTGACACCCGGCGCCACGTTCGAGGATACGATCCGTTTTCTGGTGGAATCCGGCGAATATGGCTCCGTGGACGACGTGTCCGGGTTCGTGCGCACCCGCGTCGAACAGGCCCGCGCCTTTGAACCGCATTACATGGAACGCCGCCGCGCGAACGGCCGCATGATCAGTGTCGAAGGCTCCCCCCTTCCCGAGGGCGGCTGGGTGACCGTCTACACCGACATCACGGCCATCAAGCGGCAAGAAGGGTTGCTGCGCTCCAGGTCCGAAGAACTCTCCGACCAGCTGCTGACCTATGCCGAGGAACTGGCGCAAACCAACCGCGCGCTGGAGGCCACGATCGCCCAGCTCGAAGAGGCCAAGCGCGAACTGACCGAGATGGAGGCCCGTATCCGCCTGACCACGGAAATGACGCCCGCCCATATCGCCCATGTGGATCGCGACGGGATCTACACCTACACCAACCGCCGCCTGTCGACATTGCTGCCCGACCGCCAAAGCGACATCATCGGGATGAGTTTCGAACAGGCCCTTGGCCCGATCGCCGACCGCCTGCGGCCCACGCTCGCCCGCGCCCTGAACGGAGAGGCCAACGTGCTGGAATTTTCCGAGCCCGTCTCGGGCCGCCGCGTGCGCACGGCCTTCACCCCGGATCAGACAGATGCAGGTGGCCCGATCAACGGCGTGTATCTGCTGTCGACCGATGTCACCGAAGAGGCCCAGGCCCGCGCGGCGCTGTTCCAGACCCACAAACGCGAACTGGCGGCGCAACTGACCAACGGGCTGGCCCATGATTTCGCCAACCTGCTGACCATCATCCTTGGTCTGCAGGGCCGCCTCGAAAAGATGCCCCTGCCGCTTGGCGCCCATGAACTGACCGGGGCCACGCGGGCCGCCGCCCGGCGCGGGGGGGATCTGCTCAACAAGATCGCCCATATGTCAGGCCCCCGCGACGTGCAGCAGGTGCCAACCGTGCTGGATGATTTCCTGGACACGCTCGTGCCCCTTGCCCGTGCACCGCTGCCCGAAGGGATCGACCTGCAGGTGGAAAACCACCTGTCCACGCCCGCCCTGATGCTCGATACCGGATCACTGCAGGACAGCCTTCTGAACCTCGTGCTGAACGCGCGGGCGGCCATCGCCGACCAGCCCGGCACCATCACCATCCGCTGTGCCGCCGTGCGCGAAACCTGGCTGGAGATCACCGTCAGCGACACCGGCCCCGGGTTCTCGGACGCGGCACTGACCCATGCACTTGATCCGTTCTTCACCACCAAGGGCGAAGAAGGATCGGGCCTCGGCCTGACCATGGCCTATGACCTCGCCAAACTGGAGGGCGGCACCTTGCGGCTGGCCAATGGCGAGAGGGGCGGCGCGGTCGTCACCTTGCGCCTGCCCCTCAGACCCGCCCAGGCCGAGGCCCGCCCAAGGCTGGTCCTGGTCGTCGAAGACCGTGCCGAGATCCGCGCCAGCGTGCGGCAGATCCTGACCGATCTGGGCCATCAGGTGATCGAGGCCGCCTCCGGCGAAGAGGCCCTGGCCCTGGCCGATATCCCCGGGCTCGACTGGGTCCTGTCCGACATCCATCTGGGCGCGGAAAACGGCGTCGACCTGCTGACCCGGATCGCGTCCGATCACCCCGGCCTGCGGCTGGCGCTGATGACGTCGCTGCCGGATGCCGATCCCCGGCACGCCGCCGGTGCCCTGCGCTGGCCCGTCCTGACCAAACCATTGGATCACGGGGCGATCCATGCCCTTTTGACGGCCGAGGTCGCCGCATGACACAGCCCTTTGTCACCATCCTGGACGATGAACCGCAGATTCGGGAACTCTTGTCCGAGACCCTGGCCGAAGCCGGGTTCAGGACCGCCAGTTTTGCCCGCGCCACCGAATTCGAGGCCGCCCTGCGAAGCGCCACGCCCGATGTGTGCCTTGTCGATCTGGGCCTGCCGGATCGCGACGGGCTGGCGCTGGTGCACCGGCTGGCGCTGGAATCGGGGGCCGCGATCATCATCATCTCGGGCCGGGCACAGGTGCAGGACCGCGTGACCGGGTTGGAACTTGGGGCCGATGACTACATCATCAAACCCTTCGATCCGGCCGAGGTCGTGGCCCGCATCCGCGCCCGCCTGCGCACCCCGCGCGGCAAGGACCAGGCCCACGACATTGCCCGGTTCAACGGCTGGACCGCCCATTTCGACCGCTACCTGCTGGTGGCCGATGACGGCACCGAAACCAGTTTCTCCCATGCCGAAGGCGAGGTGCTGCGCCTGTTCCTGGACAGCCCCAAGCGGCTGATTTCCCGCCAGCAGATGCAGGAATCCCTTGGCGGGGCGGCGGGCGAAAGCTTCGACCGCGCCATGGACGTGCGCATTTCGAGGCTCAGGACGAAACTTCTGGAAGACCCCAAGAACCCGCGCCTTATCAAGACGATCTACGGCGCGGGGTATATCTTTCTTGGCGATGTCAGCTGGAGCTAGGAAGTGCGCCCCGGGGCGGTGCCATGCCACCGCAATGCGGCGTGGGGCAGGTTTGATCCGATTGCGATCATTTGCCCATGCCCCATCATGCGTCCCGAAGGGCGCAACCCACGGAACCTGCCGCCAATTCTCAAGGGTAGGCGACCCCTATGCCCGCTTCCTCCAACATCTTTTTGGACACCTGGAAACTATAGTCTAGCGCACCGTCTGCTTCGGGGATCGGTGGGCTGACCACCCGTTCGATACCGCATTGGATGATCGCACGGGCGCAGTCGGCGCAGGGGAAACGGGTCACGTAGATTGTGCAGCCCTGCAACGACACGCCGATACGCGCCGCGTTGTAGATTGCGTTGCGCTCTGCGTGTTCGCCCCAGAAGAACTTTTCTCCACTCGCTCGATCGAACCGTGCTTCATCAGCGTCAGAGACCCCGCGCGGCAAGCCGTTGTAGCCTGTCGCGCGCACCTCATGTCCTTCCGGCCCGACAATGACGCATCCCACATGGCGATCCCGATCTTCGGACCAAGAGGCAACGTGATGGCAAAGGCCCATGAACCGCGCGGTCCAGATTGCATCATCGGCCATTGCGCTACCCCGAGAAAACGTAGGACGTCTTGACGATGGTGTAGAATTCGGCGGCGAAGCTGCCCTGTTCGCGCGGCCCGAAGCTGGACCCTTTGCGCCCGCCGAACGGCACGTGATAATCCACGCCTGCTGTCGGGAGGTTGACCATCAACATACCCGCCTGCGCTCGCCGACGGTATTCGCGCGCATATTTCAGGCTGGTGGTGCAGATGCCGGACGAAAGCCCGAATTCGGTGTCATTGGCGATGGCGACGGCTTCGTCAAAATCATCGAACTTGATGACGGAGGCGGTGGGGCCGAAGATTTCCTCCCGGTTGATCCGCATGTCATTCGTGGTGCCAAGAAATAGCGCGGGGGCCTGGAAAAAACCGGGCGTTGCCAGATCAATGCGCGCACCGCCGACGACCTCCGCCGCCTCTTGCCTGGCCAGGTCCACGTATTTCAGGTTCGACGCGAGTTGCTTTTCGTCCACCACCGGCCCGATTTGCGTCGCCTCGTCCAGCGGATCGCCGACCTTCAGGGCCACCATCGCATTGCAGAGCTTGTCAACGAACGCATCGTGGATGCCGGATTGCACGATCAGCCGGGACGACGCGGTGCAGCGTTGCCCGGTGGAAAAGAACGCGCCGTTCAGGCAGGCGCCCACGGCCACATCCATATCCGCGTCATCCATGACGACCATGGGGTTCTTACCGCCCATCTCCAGCTGGATTTTCTTGCGGAGTCGGCCACAGACCTCGGCCATGCGGTTGCCGACCTGCACCGATCCGGTGAAGGAAATCGCTCCCACGTCGGGATGGTTGACCAGCGCTTCACCCACCACCGACCCGCGTCCGTACACCAGGTTGAACACGCCCGGCGGACAGCCATTGTCGTGTAACAGCCTGGCAATGATCTGGGCGCAAGCAGGCGTCAGATCGGCGGGTTTCATGACGACGCAATTACCATAAGCCAGCGCGGGCGCCGCCTTCCAAGCGGGGATCGCGATAGGGAAGTTCCACGGCGTGATCAGGCCCACGACTCCCACAGGTTCGCGTGTGACCTCGATGTCGATATCGGGCCGGACGGAGGGGTGGAATTGCCCGCCGAAGCGAAGCGCTTCGCCTGCGAAAAACTTGAACACCTGGGATGCGCGGCCCACTTCGCCGATGGCTTCTGGCAGAGTCTTGCCCTCTTCTCGTGCCAGTGTGCGGCCATAGTCAGCCGCATTCGCACCCAGCGCATTGCCAACTGCGGCGAGCAGGTCATGGCGCACCTGCGGGGTCGTCGCGGCCCATGCCGGTGCGGCGCGCGTGGCGGCTTCCACGGCCGCGTCTACCGCGCTCGCATCACCGTAGGAGAATTCGCCAATCACGTCGTCAGTGTTGGCCGGGTTGATGTCGGGTCGAAAATTGCCGAAGTCGGCCCATTTACCGTCAATCAGGGACATGTGTTTTGTCATGGAAAGTCCGTGGGTTATGGGCCGGTCAGGGCCGTTTCAAGATCCCGTGCCGCATCATTGTGCAGCGGCAGGAAGGGGGGAAGAACGTTGCGCCACGTTGCGTTGCCGGTGCGATCGCCCACCATGTGCTTGACGCCTGCAATCAGACTTGGCCCGGCCATGGCGGCGCGCTGGCGTGCAATTGTTTCCACAACATCAGCGGGTGCGTCACCGCGCCAAACCTGCGCGCAGAGCGGGGCAGTGACGTTGACAGTGGCCGAGATGCAGCCCGAAAAGCCATCGGCACGGGCGTGTTGCAACACCGTTTCGCTGCTGGGAAACACACGCAGCGCCGCATTCTCAGCCACAATCGCGCGGGCATAATCCAGATCGCCAGAGCTGTCCTTGATCCCGGTGAACCGCCCGGGCGCGCTGCGGGACAGATCCGCGATGACAGAGACGGGAATCCGCAGCCCCGTCATCTGCGGAAAATTATAAAAGTAGATTTGGATCGCACGGTTCCCCAGCGCATCGTGCAGCGCCATGTACCACGCGGTCAGCCCTTCGTCGCTGAGCGGTTTGTAGTAGTAGGGCGGCAGCACCAGCGCCACGCCATAGCCCAGATCATCGGCCGCCCGGGTCAGGGCAATCGTCTCTGACAGGGACGGTGTGCCGGTGCCGACCATCAGCTTGTCGACCGGGCAAGCATCACGGGCCCACCCCATGACCTCGCGCCGGGTGGCGGCATCGAAGGAATTCGCCTCGCCGGTGGAGCCGAGGATGTTCAGCCCGTCGCACCCGTTGGCGAGCGCCCATTGGCCGTGTTCGACGAAAGCCGCGCGCAGGGGTTTTCCTGCGCTGTCAACGGGGGTCGGCACGGCTGCTATGACGCCTTCCATCACTGGTCTTCCTCTTTCAGGTCCGTTTTCGCCGCCATGGTCGCCAGGACGGGCGGATCACGCAGCGGCTCCATACCCTTGGCCCATCCGCCCGGCTCCTGAACCATGCCATCGGCCGATTGGAAGACCGAGGTGTTCAGGTCCGCGAAGGGCTGCTCTTCAGCGGGGACTTCATCGTCGTAGCGGATCGCGTCCACCGGGCAGATCGACTCGCACATGCCACATTCGATGCATTCGGTCGGGTGAATGTAGAACATCCGCTCGCCTTCATAGATGCAGTCAACGGGGCACGAGGTGGTGCAGATGCCGTCCTTCACATCGACGCAGGCGCTGAGGATCACGAGGGCCATCGGCGCGTTACTTTCCCCGCCACACGGGCGCGCGCTTTTCGCGAAACGCGGTGACGCCTTCGTTGGCGTCTCGGGAATTGAGCGCTTCGGTCAGCTCGGACGCGCCTTGTTCATAGGCCGCATGGGCCGACAAGTGCGCAGTCTGGCGCGCCACAGCCTTGATCGCGCGTAGGCTCAGGGGGGCGGCGGACAGGACATCGGCGACCCAGCGATCGACCTCTGCATCCAGTTCCACCGCGGGAACCACTGCGTTCAACAGACCAAAACGCGCCATTTCAGAGGCGGGCACCATGCGGCCTGTCATCATCATGCCTACGGCAATGTTGCGCGGGATCAGGCGGGGCAGCATCACCATGCCACCATCCAGCGGCACGCGACCCACCTTCGCCTCGGGCAGCGCAAAGCGCGCGGTATCGGCGGCGATCACGATGTCGCAACCGAGGACCATCTCCAGCCCGCCGCCAAGGGCCAGTCCGTTGACCCGCGCGATGACGGGCGTGGACATCTGGCGCAGCGAGATACCGCGATAGCCATCTCTTCCGAGGCCTTTCCAGTAATCCACCCCGGACATGCCGGTATCGTCTTTCAGATCGGCCCCGGCAGAAAAGGCCCGGTCGCCCGAGCCGGTCAGCACGGCACAGCGGATATCGGGGTTGGCTTCTACTTCATCCCAGATGTCACCCAAGCGCGCGTGGGTGGCCGTATCGATCGCGTTCATCCGGTCCGGTCGGTTGATGGTAATCCGGGCAACGTGATCCGAGACATCGAAGATGACGCTCATTCGGCGGCCTCGGTGCGGAGGCGATGGGCCAGCTCCTGCAGGACTTCCTCGGTATGCTCACCCAGTTTCGGCGGCATGTGGCGCACGGTCATGGGCGCGGCGCTCAGGTGAACGGGGGAGCCAACGAGCGTGACGTCACCCAGAACGGGGTGATCCATGTCGCAAAGCATTCCGTTGATCTCGGTCTGCGGATCGGCCAGCGCCTCGCCGAGGGACCGGACAGGCGCGCAAAGCAGATCCACCGCTTCCAACCGTTCCAGCCAATGGGCGGAGGTGTTGGTGACGATGACATTGCGGAATGTCTCTTGCAGGAAGGATTTGTTGGCCCGCTGGTCGGGCAAGGTCGGATATTGCGGCGACAGGTCTTCGATGCCAAGCGCGGTGCAGATGTCCTGCAACGGATTGGCCTTGAACGCGCCGACGATAACGATCGCGCCATCGGTTGTATCGAACACCCCGGTCAGGGGCATGGCGGCCCAGTTCAGCACTTCGCGGTGCTTCGACCATTGCGCGGCCTCCTGCATCTGCATCGCGATCATGGAGTCGTAGAGCGACACGCCGACCTGCTGCCCTTTGCCTGTCTTCTCCCGCATCAAAAGCGCGGCCATGATGCCTTGGACAAGGTGCATGCCGGCGGAATAGTCGCACAGCGTCGTGGGATAGATCGACTTGGGGATGGAGGGATCTTGCGTCTTTTCCATCACGCCCGTCATGGCCTGGGCCAGCACATCCTGCCCCCCCTTGTGAGCGTAGGGCCCGGTCGGCCCAAACCCGGTGCCCGACGCGCAGATTATCCGCGGGTTGATTGCGCTCAGCGCGTCATACCCGAAACCCAGACGAACCATCACGCCGGCGCGGAAATTGTCGACCACGACATCGGCGGTCTTGACCAGATCCAGCACAGTCTGTCGCCCTTCATCGGACTTGGTGTCCAAGGTGACGGAGCGCTTGTTGCGGTTCAGCGAGGCGAAGACGGCGTTGTTCATCGCCTCCTCCCCCCGTTCACCGTAGAAGGATCGGCTCAGATCGCCCGCGCCGGGGCGCTCGATCTTGATGACATCGGCCCCGAAATCCCCCAGCATCTGCGTGCAGCAAGGCCCCAGCATTACTTGGGTGAAGTCGATGATTCTGATGCCACTCAGTGGCATGGTGGTCTCTGACATTGGGTTAGCCTTCGATTATTCTGCTGCGACCGGATCTTCGATCAGGGCATTGGGCGACGGCACATCACCGGGATCGGCACCCTGCGCCCGCATCTGTTTCTGGATCGCCTTGTAATCCACGTCGCGCAGGGCCTTGTCGCCATCGAGCGCAAGGTGCGCGGCGATGCCTGCGGCCTCTCCCTGCGCCATGCAGGGCGGGATTTCACGGCTCATCTTCTGGGCGTCGCTGTCGACGGAATAGTGACGTCCGGCGACGATCAGGTTGTCGATGCCCTTGGGCAGCAGCGCGCGGTAGGGCGTGTAGTAATCGCGGCCCCGGCACACGGTGTCTTCAAAGTAACGGCGCGATTTCACATCGTCCTTGGACACCACGTATTCGCCCTGCAGCAGCCGCGTCTGGCGCACGCCCATCTGCTCGGCCGCCCCGAGCATCTTGGCGTTCTCAAACCCGGGAATGTTCTCCCGCGCGAACTTGAGCAGGTTCATCATCCGCTCTCGCCCTTCATACTCGGCGGCGACCATGTCATCGACCGAGATACCGTCATAACCGGGCATATGCGGGCAGTTGCACCAGACGATGCCGGGCAGCGGGGTCTTTAGCCACCACATGCCCCATGCGCCGCCGATGGCGCGGCGTGCCTGGCGGTCGAGCTGCTTGTATTTCTCGGGCTCCGCGAATTCGAAGGCGATGGCCTTCTCGGTATCCACATCACACAGCCGGAAAACGGTGGTGACGATGTATTGCCCTTCGGTGTAGCTCGCGCCCGCGGCCTTGCCGACATCCAGATCGCCAGTCGCATCCACCACGTATTTCGCGCGGATGACCTGACGGCCTTCCTTGGTCTGGGCTATCACACCAGTGATGCGACCGCCTTCCATCAAAACGTCCGAAAACCAGCTGTGAGTGCGCAGGTTCACCCCGCTCTCGCGCACGATATCAAGGCTCACGCGCTTCCAGGCGTCGGGGTCGAAGGCCACGGCATGGATGATCGGCTGTGGCATCATTGCCTTGTGGAAATCAATGCAGCCCCAACGGGACCACTTTTGCCACATCTCCCAATTGGTCTGACACTCGGCAGACGGCGGATAGACCGCGCCGTTCTGCGCCTCCATCCGGTCGACGAATTCGTTGACGATGCCGGTTGTGACAATCTCGTTGCCCTCATTCACCATGTCATCCAGCACGAGGACCATGCCGCCCGAGGCCATGCCGCCAAGGTGGTGATAGCGCTCCAGCAGGGTCACCGACGACCCGTTGCGCGCGGCAGATACCGCGGCCGCGTGGCCCGCAGGTCCGGCCCCCACAACCACCACGTCGCAATCAGCGACCACCGGAAGCTCCGCGCCTTCTACTTTCACGAATGTTGTCTGACGATCAGTCATGTCCTTGTCTCCTTGATTTGTTGTGGGCTGCTACCAGCGCACCACAATTTTTTCGGCGATCGTCACCGATGCAAACAACAGCACAGACAGGCCCGAAGACATGAAGACGGTGGCGTAAAGCAAGGGTGAGCGGTAGTTGAACGTGCTGTCGATGATGAGCGCGCCAAGCCCCACATCCGCGCCGATCCATTCGCTGACAATCGCGCCGATCACGCAGGTCGTGGCGGCGATCTTGAGGGCGGAGAAAAGAAACGGCAGCGACGAGGGCAGGCGGATTTTCCAGAATACCTCTGACTTGGAGGCCGACAGGATGCGCGCCAGTTCCAGCGTTTGCGGGCTGACCGATTGCAGCCCGCGCACCATGTTCACGAGAGTGGGGAAAAAGCAGATCAGGCCTGCGATGATGACCTTCGCGGTCATGCCCGGCCCGAAGATCAGGACCAGAATGGGCGCGATGGCGAGGATCGGGATGGTGTTGATGAACACCGCGATGGGGAAGAAGGCCCGTTCTGTCAGGCGCGAATGGACGAAAGCCACCGCGATCAGGATCGCGGCGACGTTGCCTGCGACAAAACCCGCGACACTGACGGTGAACGTCGGCCAGAAGTTGCGCATCAACAGAGCGAATTCATCCCGCAGGACTGCGCCGACATCCGACGGCGCCGGCGCTATGTAAGTCGGCACGTCGAACAGGCGCACACCGATCTGCCAGATCACCAGCAGCGCAATGGCGGTTCCGATGGGCAGTGCCGCGTTGGCCAGGCGCTGGCCAAGGACGGAAGGGTTCTGCGCGGGGGCGGATACGATCGTGTCGTTCGGGGCATCGGTGACAGCCATCAGCAATCCTCCAGCGATTTGCGCAAGTAGGCGGAATAACGGTTGAATTCCGCTGTCTCACGCAGCTCCACGTTGCGCGGCTCGGGCAGGTCAATCTCCACCACTTCCTTCACGCGGCCCGGATGTGCGCGCAGCATCAGGACCTTCTGGCCCAGAAGCACCGCTTCGGGGATGGAGTGGGTGACGAACAGACACGTCACGCCGGTCTCTCGCCAGATATCCAGAAGCTGCATGTTCAGATGGTCACGAGTCATTTCATCAAGCGCGCCGAAGGGTTCATCCATCAGCAGCAACTTGGGTTGGCAAACCAGAGCGCGCGCAATCGCCACCCGTTGCCGCATCCCGCCAGATAGCTCATGGGGCAATGCATCTTCGCGCCCCTTGAGGCCCACAAGCTCCAGCAATTCCATGGGCGTTCGATCGCCGTGCGGGATCTCGATGCCGCGTTTGCGGCCCATCTCCAGCGGCAGTTCCACGTTCTTGAGTGCCGAGCGCCAGGGCAAAAGCGTCGCGTCCTGGAATACGAAGGCAAATTCACGCGCGAGGCGGGCCTCTTCCGTGCTTTTGCCAAGGATCTCCACCGTACCCGTCGTGGGCGGCACCAGATCGGACACCAGTCGCAGCATCGTCGACTTGCCGCAGCCAGACGGCCCGAGGATGGTCCAGAACTCGCCCGCGCCGATCTCCAGCGAGATATCAGACAGCGCCGTGAAAACGCCGAACTTGACGCTGGCGCCGGTCAGGGAAGCCGCCGCGTGGCGACTTCCGGTTTTTGCGTGGGCAACCCCATCCATCGACTTAACCGTAAGTCGGACGGGTTTCGGCCGTCGCCTCAAGGATATCCATCGTCATGATATCCTCCAGCGCGGGCGCGCCGCTGGTGAACTGACCAAGCCGGTCGTAGATGTCGATCTGAGCCTGCCAGTTCTCGGCGGTCATCGCGCCCCAGCCGCGGTCTGCCGTTTCCGCGTTGAACGAGTAGTCCAGGACCAGCGGTGCGGCCTGCATCTCGCTGTCGCGATCCAGGTTCGGGTAGCGTGCGACCAGCGCATCGACTGCGGCTTCTGGATTCTCATAGGCCGCGCCCCAACCGCGGGAGATGGCGCGAATGGCGGCCTGCACCTTGTCCGAATGCTCTGCCAGCATGTCGTCGGTTGTATAGTAAGGGTTGGCGTAGAGCTGGATACCCCCGTCCCAAAGCGCCATGTCGACGCGCTGATCCCCCAAGATCGACAGGGCGTTGACATTGGTGGTCCAGCCCGTCGCCACATCGGCCTGACCGGTCATCAGCGCGCTCATGTCGCCGCCCATCACGATCACTTCGACGTCGTCTTCGGAAATCCCGTTCTGCGCCAGAAGCGCGCTGAGCAGGATACGGGCCGTGCCCTGGGTCGCGACCGTCTTGCCGATCAGATCCTGCGGCGTGTTCACCGGATTGCCGGCAAGAGAGAAGTAGGTGAAGGGGTGCCTCTGGTATCCTGCCGCGATGCAGCGGATCGGCAACCCGGCGGACCGCGCCAGCATCAGCGACGGCGACGATGAGATGGAGCCGAGATTGTTGGCGCCTGAGGCTACGGCCGCGACACCGTCCACGTTGGGGCCGCCCGGCACAATCTCAAGCGCAAGGCCTTCTTCCTCGAAATACCCCAGATGGTCGGCCATTACCTCCCCCATGATGCCGTTGGACGCGAGCCAGCCCAATTGCATGCGGATCGTGTAGAGGTGCCCACCGGCACGAGCCGGCAGCACCGACATCATCGTGCCGGTCGCGGCAAGGCCGGCAGCAGCGCCGGTGGTCTGCAGGAATGAACGGCGGTCAAAGGTTTGAGACATGGATAGGTTCCCCCGAGTTGCGGATTTCATTTTGGCTTGAAACAACGCTAGACGCAGCGAGAGCGATGCATATAGGTTCAAAATTCGCGAAGGATGCTGCCTTTTTTGCAGCGCTTAGTCATAGTGGCGCAAAAGGAAGCCGCACCGATGCACGATAAGTTTCTGAATTACTTCGACGAAACCGCCCGGCAGGGATCCATTCGCAAAGCTGCGGCGGTGCTGAACATGTCGTCGTCCTCGCTCAACCGGAAGATCATAAGCACAGAAAACAGGCTGGGAATCCGCTTATTTGATCGTCATGCGGACGGGGTCACACTGACCGAAGCGGGTGTCGTCGTACTGGAGCATTGCCGGAAGACGCTCTTTGACTATCAGCGAATCGTAAACATGGTGGAAGACATCCGCGATATGCGGACCGGCCATATTGATATCCTGACACTCGACTCGATAACCCTCAGCCTGCTGCCGGAAGTGCTGCACGATTTTCAAGATGCCTACCCCCAGGTGGCCTACACGATCCAGACGGCTGAGCCGCATGCCGTGATGCAGGCGGTCGCGAATGGAACGGCTGATATCGGGTTGTCGTTCAGCAATGACCTGCATCCCGACGTGCGTTGCCAGGCGGAAAAATCGACGCCGATCGGGGCGATCATGGCCCATGATCATCCGCTCGCCGAACGGGACCTGATCGAAGTTGGCGATCTTGCGCCGTACCAGCTGATCCGGTCCTACGATAGCCAGACGCACCGGTCCTTCGTGAACGAGGCGGTGTCTTCACTTGGCGTACAGCTTTCGACACAGATGGTCACAAACTCATTGCCGTTGGCGAGGACCATGATCTTGAATGGGCGCGGCGTCGGCATCTACTCCAAGATTGGCTTTATCGAGGAAATCGAAGATGGGCGATTGCGATATGTCGCCATAAACTCTCCGCTCCTGCGAGACCTCAGGATTGGCGTTCTCATCTCGGCAAGGACCGGGTTGTTGCCGGTCCAGCATCTTCTTGCGCGCGCCCTGTCGAAATCGCTTCGGTCCTTGCGTCTGGACAGCTAGGCGTTGTTCGCACGTCGCTGCATCGTCGATCTTGACCGCGTCTTGTTTCCCGCCCTGTTCCGGCGAAAACAGCACCTGAACGGTCTGGATCCACCGGCAGGGCCAGCCGCAGTCAAGACCCGCGCACACGCGTGAAGAGCCGTTTCATCGCCGTGAGAGGTCCGCTCACTTCTGTGGCCCGGGTCGAGCGCCCATGCCGACGCCCGATATCGGAAATCGGTACGAAACGCCGAATTTGCGCGCTTTTGCGGACCGAGTAGCCTCTATCGCTCCATGAAGGGGTGTTACGCTGCGGCGAATGTCTTCTTGCAATGGTCGAACTCACCTGAACCTGAAGGGCCCGGTGCATCATTTGAAAGGGGAACCGATCAGGCCAGTCTTGCAAAAGTGGCCCCTGCGTGACTGTCGGGATCGACAAGGCAACGACTGGACGGATGGGTTTCTGCGACTTGGCGTTTCCATGAAGGACCCTCTGGTCCGCCGCGCCCTCCCACAAGGACAGCACGAGGTTGACGAGCCATCTTGGCACCAAATGCTGCGTCGCATCCGAGGTCGGCTTCAAGCCCGTGGCGGACGCTACGGCCGAGAACGTCAATGCGTTCACGCAACTGATGCCTCTTGGGGCACACGGTCGTTCCTTGACGCGTCACTTTCGGGCTATGGCCGGGGGTGCGAGGCGCATTTATCTTCGAGGCACGCCTTTGGCACGCCCGAGGCGTTTTTGCGCCGCGATCCTGAAGGGCGCGTTCGGAGCGCCGTAGCCGTCGTACCCGCCGCGGCGCTCGACGATCTCGAAGAACATCGCGCCCGCAAGAGGCCGCGCGTACACTTGGTAGAATTCCGTCTCGCCCACGCGATCGAAAAGAATGTTGGACGCCTGCATCCTGGCAAGCCGTTCGGACGGTATGTCGAACCGCGCCGCGAGGTCGGAATAGTAGTTCGCGCTTATCGGCAGCGATGCGAAACCTAGGTTTTCGAGCGCCGCGACGGTGCCGAAGATGTCGTCGGTCGCAAACGCCACATGCTGCACCGTGGCCCCAAATCGGCTTGCGAGAAATTCCCCGGCGAGTGTCCGGTGCGTCTCGGCGCCATTCAACGTGATGCGAACGTTCCGGTCCGCCGTGCTCAGGGCCTGGCTCCGGATCAAGCCATCAGGGTCGATCACGTCGACCATGGGCTGTTTCTCCATTCCGAAAAGCGCAGAATAGAACAGGGACCAGCTGAGCATCTCATCGTAGCTCACGGTCTCGGCGATGTGGTCGATCTTCGTCAGGCCTGCCCCCTGAATCGGTTCGTCGGTCCTCTCGAACTCCACGTCCCAGACATCGCTTAACCCGTCGTCGAGAAAATGCAGAACCGAGCCGCCAAGGCCGCGAATGCCGGGGATGTCCAGTTCACCTGCGCCCCGGCTCTGCTCGAAGCCTTCTGCGCCAAGCGCACGGGCCCGCGCCACCGTGTCGCTGGAACTGGAAACCAACAGCCCGATGTCGCAGATGCTGGTGCCGCTGACCAAAAACGCGTTGTCTGCGTGCCCCTGGGTTTCGGCGTTCAGAACAATCCGGATTTCGCCCTGCTGCCAAAGGGTCAGCGCCTTGCCGACATGGCGGGCGACCTTGGTGAACCCGAGGGTCCGTAGATGATCGGCCAGCGCGTCGTCTTCCTCGCCCCGGACGGCGAATTCGATGAACGCCAAACCGGCGGGCGAGACGGGTGGCGGAATCTCGGGCAGTTCGATGGACAGCTCAGGCTCCGCGCGGCGCACCTGATCCATCAGATGCACGAGCCCGCGGTGACCGTCCCTCGCGATCGTCCCGGGCAGACCGCCCCGGAACTGATCGTTGAAGATCTCGAGGCTGACCGGCCCCGAATACCCCGTCGCCATGACCGCCCGCATGAACGCCGGAACGTCGAGATCACCCTCGCCGGGCATGTTGCGGAAGTGCCGCGACCAGTAGAGCAGGTCCATGTTGATCTGCGGCGCGTCGGCCAGTTGCACGAAGAAGATTCGGTCGCCGGGGATGCGGCGGATGGTGTCGGGGTCGATGCCGCGGCCAAGCGTGTGGAAGCTGTCTAGGATCAGCCCCACGTTCGGATGATCGGCACGACGCACGACCTCCCAAGCGTCGCGGTGATCGTTCACATGCAGGCCCCAGGCAAGCGCCTCGTAGCCTACGCGAAGGCCGCGTGCCGCCGCCCTATCGCCCAACTCGGCGAAATCCGCCGCGGCGCGGTCGATGCCGCCCAGCGCCTCGGGGTGAACGGAAGAGCAGACCAGCACGAGGTCGCAGCCCAACTCCTGCATCAGGTCGAACTTGCGTTCGGCCCGCTCGAAGGCCTTTTGCCGCAAGGCACCCGGAAGCCCCTCGAAATCGCGGAACGGCTGGAACAGCATCACCTCCAGACCGGCGGCACGGATCCTCGCTCCGACCTCGCCCGGTGAGCGGGCGTCGGCAATGAAATCCTGCTCGAAGACCTCGATCCCGTCGAACCCCGCCGCCGCGATGGCCTCGATCTTTTCTTCCAGGTTGCCCGAAACCGAAACGGTTGCGATTCCGAATTTCATGGCCTCTCTCCGGTATCCGTCAACTCCGCCCTAAGCTCCGCCACATCCGCGCGATGACCCGAGAAGATGGTCCAGGCGTCCAACCCCTGGTGAAAGAAAAGCTCCCACCCCGACAGGACCCCGAGGCCGTGCGCCGCCGCGGCGGTCAAGAACTCCGTGTCCCTGGGCGTGTAGACCGCGTCGAACGCCCAACTTGCGGTCCCGATGGCCCAGTCGGGGACCGGGTTGCCCGGTTTGCCGTCCATGCCGACCGGCGTCGCGTTGACGACGCCGTCAAGCCGCTGGTCCGCGCCGCAGTCGGTCGCCAATCCAAGCGCCGGAAAGGCGCGGCGCAGATCTCGGGCAAGGGCGTCCGCTTTCGAGTTGTCCGTGTCCAGCAAGATGAGTGCCTCCGCGCCCAGATCGGCCAGGCCGAAGGCAATGGCCCGCCCGACACCACCCGTCCCCACTACAAGCACGACCCCCGGATTTGCTTGCCCGAAAGCGCCCCGAAAGGCGGATTTGAAACCCGTGTAATCGGTGTTGTGGCCAAGCGGTCCGTCAGCCTCGAACGTCACGGTATTGACGGCTCCAATCGCCCTCAGCACCGGGTCGTCCAAACGAACCAAGGAGGTTACGCGCTCCTTGTAGGGATAGGTGATATTCACACCCCGATAACCCGCCGACCGCACGTTGGCGAACACGGTCTCGAACGCCTGCCCCATAAGCGCCGGGATCAACCTGTCGTAGCGCACGGTCAGCATCGCCTGGCGCCCGGCGGCAACATGCAGCCGGGGCGACTGCGAGCGGCCGATCGCGTCCCCGATCAACCCCAAAAGCAGGTCATGTGCGGCGTCTGTCCGGGGGCGGTACGAAGCGGCATCGGGGTCCATTCAGAACCTCCCGCGAAGGGTGGCCACGGCATCGGCCAAGAGCACGAGATCGACGCCCACCGCTGTCATCACCGAGCCCATCGCGATATAGTGGACGGCCTCATCGGGGTTCAGTGCCATGATGCCGACCGGAACGCCCGCTGTCTTCAGCCGGGCAAAGGCATCCTCGATCACAGCGACGACATCCGGATGGCTCGTCTGGCCGCGTAGCCCCATGCTGGCGCTGAGGTCCGCGGGTCCGATGAACACGCCATCGACGCCGTCGGCCGTTGCGATCGCCTCAAGCTCGTCCATGGCAGCAATGGTCTCCACTTGGACGATCAGGCAAAGCTCTTCCTCGGCGCGATTGTGGTAGTCGGCCACCTGCCCGTAGCGGGTGGCGCGCGTCATTCCGGCCATGCCGCGAACACCCGTGGGGCCGTAGCGCATGGCGCGAACGGCGGCATCGGCCTCTGACACAGTCTGCACGTAGGGGACCAGGAAGGTCTGGGCCCCCATGTCGAGCAGACGCTTGAAAAGAACCGGATCGTTCGCGGCCGGCCGGACCACCGCCGACACATCCGGGTTCTGGCCGATGGCCTGCAACGCCGACTGCACCTCGACCGGTTCCACGGGTGCGTGCTCGCAATCGAC
>CAYWTM010000058.1:0-20182 GCA_964460185.1 uncultured Roseicyclus sp.
ACAGGCAAGGCAGAGGTCGGTGTGCGCCCCGAAAGCCTGACTCTTTTGTATGAAGGGCAGGGCGCGGAGGCGGGGCGAGCAGCCACGGGATCGGTGACCGAGGTCGTCTACTACGGAGACATGACCTATTACGATATCTTGCTCGATGGTGCACCAAGGCCGGTGCGGGTGTCGATGCGCAACATGCCGGGGCGGCGTGTTCTGGATATCGGCGAGGCGGTCAACCTGGCCTGGGATCCGCAGGCGATGGTGCTGTTCCCCTGAACCGGCCCGCGTGGCCGCGTGTCAGGCCTTGCGCACCAGATAGGCGGTCGTTTCGCCCATGTCGGTCGATCCAAGATAGCCGTGACCCTGTTCCGCGCAGAAATGGGGCACATCAACGGCCGCCATCACATCGGTCGCCAGCAGGCGCGCGACCTGGCCCGGCGCCATGTCTTGCAGCCGTTTGCGCAAGCGCAGAACGGGCAGGGGGCACAGCAAACCCTGTGCGTCGATCTCGATATCCCATTCCATGGCGCGGGGCATAGGCGTTGTGTTTTGTCCTGTCCACGCGAATGTGACAACGACCCCCCGTGACCTGGGCGAATTATCAAGCTAGGCAAAGGACATGTTCGGGATTGATCTGTTCGATGCGTCGCTCTTGCCGGCGATGCTGGTGGCGCTGACCGCCGGTGTGCTGAGTTTCCTCAGCCCCTGCGTCTTGCCTATCGTGCCGCCCTACCTGGCGTATATGGGCGGCATCACCATGGCCGATATCGACACCGAGGCGCATACCGCACGGAAAAAGGCGCTGCTGGCTGCGGTGTTCTTTGTCCTGGGATTGTCGACCGTGTTCGTGTTCCTCGGTTTCACGGCGTCGATCTTCGGGCAGTTCTTCTTGCAGAACCAGATCCTGCTGGCGCGCATATCAGGGGCCGTGATCATCGTCTTCGGGCTGCATTTCCTGGGCGTCATCACCATTCCGATCCTCAACCGGGAGGCGCGACTGGATGCGGGCGACCAGGGCGGATCGGCCTTTGGCGCCTATATTCTGGGTCTGGCCTTTGCCTTTGGCTGGACGCCGTGCATCGGCCCGCAACTGGGCGCGATCCTGTCCATCGCCGCCACCGAGGCAAGTGTACAACGCGGCACGACGCTCTTGGGGGTCTATGCGCTTGGCCTTGGGATCCCGTTCTTGCTGGCGGCCGCCTTCATCGACCGGGCGATGGGCGTGATGGCGCGGCTCAAACGTCACATGAAAACCATCGAACGGGCCATGGGCGTCTTGTTGGTGGGGGTCGGCGTGGCGCTGATGACGGGGGCGTTTTCCGCCTTTGCCTTCTGGCTGCTTGAAACCTTTCCGGCGCTTGGCCTTCTGGGCTGAAAAACACCTTAGCATGGCCTGATTTGCACGCTACTGTGCCGCAATGAGCAGCGACGGGACGCCTGAGACCCGACACGAGGTCAGACATCGCCGGGTGATGTACATCCCCGGCTATGATCCTGTTCCGCCACGCAAATACCGCGAACGCTACCGCGCGCAATCGGCGCGTCAGGCGAACATCTCGGGCTACGGGATCGCGCTTGGCAAGAACCGGACGAAGGGACGGTTTGGCTGGCACGTGGCGGGCGATATGGACGGCGCGAAAGTCGAGACGGATGTCGAGGTCATGTATTGGGCCGACATCGTGCGCAGCTCGATGGAACAGGGCATTGCGGGCACCTACCTGCACCTGGCGCGCACGGCATGGGCCTATGTCGGATCGGGGGCATTGTTCCGGCTGATGCGCCTGCGCAAGGGGCCGGTGATCGCCGCGCTTTATCCGGTCGTGGTGTTGTCGGGGCAACTGGCCCTTGCGCTGGCGATTGGCCTGTTGGCAGCCTGGGTGGTTCTTGCAGCCAGCAACCAGGTGCTGGCCTGGGGGCAGGGCGTGGCGGTTCCGACACGATCCTTGCCGGTTGTTGGGGCCTGGGCCCTGGTCGGGGTGGTGACACCATTGGTTGCGTGGCTGGTGCTGAGGTGGTTCGCGAAAAAGGATCATGTGCTGGCGTGGTACCTGATGCATGACTACGCATTTTCCGCGCGGCTTAACGGGGCCTATCCCCCCGAGCAGGAAAGCCGGATGGCCCAGTTCGCCGACCGGATCGCCGAAGCGCTGCAATCGGATGCCGATGAGGTGCTGATCGTGGGCCATTCATCGGGGGCCTATATCGCCGTATCGATCCTGTCCGATCTGATCCGGGACGGCCGCGTGCCTGCTGGAGGTCCGGTCTTGTCCTTGCTGACGCTTGGTCACGTGGTGCCGATGGTCAGCTTCCTTCCCAAGGCCACGCGGCTGCGGGCGGACCTGGCATTTCTTTCGGCGCGACCGGAATTGACATGGATCGACGTCACCGCCCCCGGAGATGGCTGCGCCTTTGCGCTGTGCGACCCGGTATCGGTGTCGGGTGTCGCGCCGCCCGACAAACGCTGGCCACTGGTCTTGTCAGCGGCGTTTTCTCAGACCCTGGCACCGGAAACATGGGCCGCGCTGCGCTGGAAGTTGTTCGAACTGCATTTCCAATACCTCAACGCCTTCGACCGGCCGGGGGACTACGACTATTTCCGCATCACCGCAGGCCCGATGACACTGGCCACGCGGTTCGCGGGGCGCGCGCCGTCACAAAGCCGGATCGAGACGCCCGTGAACCGCTATACGGACCACGCGGCATGAGCGCGCATGATCTGCCGCCCAAGCCGCCTGCACGCGCGGCGCGCGTGTCGCTGTGGCGCTACATGAAGCTGTTCCGGCAAGACATCCTGTCGGCCCAACCCGAACGGCTCTACGGCGCGTGGATGGCCGAATTCCGCACGCCGTTCTTTCGATCCTATCTGGTGAATCAGCCCGACCTCGTGGACGAAGTTCTCAAGGCGCGCCCGATGGATTTTCCTAAATCCGATCGGGTGGGCGAGGGGTTGCGGCCGCTCTTGGGGAATTCCGTGTTCCTGACCAATGGCGAGACCTGGAAACGCCAGCGCCGGATCATCGATCCGGCCTTTGAAGGCGGACGATTGCGCGACACCTTTCCCGCCATGTGGGCAGCGGGCGAGGCGGCTGTTGCCCGGATGGGGCGCGGCCCGGTCGAGATCGAGGAAGAGATGAGCCATGCCGCAGCCGACGTCATCTTTCGCACCTTGTTTTCCATCCCGATCGAGGACCGCATGGCGGCGGCGGTCTTTCGTCAGTTTCGCGCCTATCAGCGCACGCAGCCGATCCTGAACGCGGCCGCTTTCGTGCCCCTGCCGCACTGGATGCCGCGCGGTCACAGGGCCGAAACCCGGCGCACGGCACGGGCCATCAGGGGTCTGATCACCGAGCTGACCGCGCGCCGCAATGCCGAGATCGAGGCCGGCACCGCGCCGGACGATCTTGCCACCAAGATCATGACCACCCGCGACCCCGAAAGCGGTGAAGGCTTCAGCACCCAGGAGATGGTCGACCAGGTCGCGATCTTTTTCCTGGCCGGCCATGAAACCAGCGCATCGGCGCTTGGCTGGACGCTGTACCTGCTGGCGCGCTACCCCGAATGGCAGGACCGCGTGGCGGCAGAGGCGCAAGCAGCACTCGGCACAGCGCCGGATTTCGCGGTGATGTCGCAGCTGAAACTGGCGCGGGATGTGTTCCGCGAATCCCTGCGGCTTTATCCTCCGGTGCCCATGATGGTGCGTGAAACGACCTGTCCGGAACAATTTCGCGGCCGCGCCGTGCCCAAGGGCAGCCAGATCGTTGTGTCGCCGTGGCATTTGCATCGTCATTCCAGGTTGTGGGACAACCCCGATGGCTTTGATCCGGCGCGCTGGCAGTCGGACAATGGCCGCAAGTGCCTGCGCGAGGCCTTCATTCCGTTTTCCGCCGGCGCGCGGGTTTGCACCGGCGCCGGCTTCGCCATGGTCGAGGGGCCGCTGCTGCTGGCGATGCTGATGCGGACTTTGCGCTTTGACATCGTGGACGGGCACGACCCGGTGCCGGTTGCGTATCTGACCGTACGCGCACGGGACGGGATCTGGCTGAAGGTCAGCGCACGAGGGTAGGGGGCATGCGGCAGGGGGATATGGGATGCGGCGCCGCCAAGGGACGGGGCGGCGCCGCAAAATCTGGACCCGGTGCAGGGGACAAGGGGATAGCGCACCGACCCAAGGGGCAAGCCGTGCCTCAGCAAGTACTCTACTGCGACACGGCTCAACCGGTTACCCGGCCGGATCACCGCACTGGTACAAATCAGCGCCATGACCCTGCGTTCCTGGCTGTGAAGCCATCACTCATGGAACGCCCCGAACTTGCCCCCAGCGCACCTGAAAAGAAATTGCGGGAATCCTTACCACAGGCCTGCGATCGGGACGTTTACACGCCTTGAGACACGGTTCCGCTGATTTTCGGGCGCGCGCCCGAGGTTCCAAGCCCCGTGTCCTCGATCCGGAAAATCTGGTTCAGGATAGACGCTTTGCGAACAGCCTGCGCGGTCGTTTCGACCCCCAGCGCATCGCGGGCGCCGCGCAGGTGTTTCTCGATGGTCGCCACGTTGCGTTCCAGGATCAGGGCGATGTCCTGCATCGTCTTGCCGTCGGCCACCAGTTCCAGCACCTCCGATTGGCGCAAGGTCAAAAGCGTCCGCTGCCCCGTGGCAGGCAATTGCAAGATGCACAGATGCGCGACATGATTGATGATCTCGATCTCTGCGCCATGCTTGGCCCAGACCCGGTCGGCATCTTGCTGCGTCATGCCTTTCTTCGCGGCCAGACCGATCCCCGCATTTGCGTTCTTGATGCTCATGGGAAAGCTGATCGTGTAACCCGCCAGAATTTCGTGCTTTTCGTTCAGGGCGCGCATGGCTTGTTCACCCTTTGTAAGGGTGTGCTCGGACATTTGCGCGTAAACGTCATGCCAGGATGCGACGCCGACATTCTGGGTCGCCCATCGCATCATGAGACCGTCGCGAAACATGCCGCCGTTCACATAGGCTTCGACGTAGTCGGTGGGCATGTTGGTCAACAACAGCGCGTCTTCGGGGTTGTCATAAAGGCCCGCACCCCGAAACGCGTTGAAGGCATAGAACAACCGGTCAAAGCCATAATCGGCCATGACCTGCGTGTGGTGCGCCCACAGATCCTCCACGCAACTCATATGCAGGTAGGGGCGCAGCGTCTTCATGCGATGGACCCGTTCAGACGGCCGTGCATGGCGGTCATGGCCAGTGGATAGCCTGCCGCACCGAACCCCAAGATGACGCCGACGCACACGGGCGCGATCATCGAGACATGACGAAATTCCTCGCGTGCATGGGTGTTTGAGAGGTGAAGTTCAATCACCGGCAGTTCGATCGCGGTGATCGCGTCGCGCAGGGCGATGGATGTGTGCGTATAGGCGCCCGCGTTCAAAATGACGCCGTCCATGGCACCACGCGCCGCATGCAGATGATCGACAAGCGCTCCTTCGATGTTGGATTGCTCAAAGCTGACCTCGACGCCAAGCGTGGCGCCAAGTTCCATGCATGTCGCCTTGATATCGCTCAAGGTCGTGTGACCGTAAACCGTGGGCTCACGTGTGCCCAAAAGGTTCAGGTTGGGGCCGTTAAGTACCAGAATTTTCATGTCAGTTTCCCTTTGAGCCCGAGTATACGCGGCCTTGGGGCCGTTGAAAGAGCACAAAACGGCTTCACGTCAACAGCGTGTGCAGGTCGGACACGGCGTATCGGTGGTGGGATATGGGCCAGCCAGGCGATATTTGCATTGCAAGACAACAAGTTGCAGGGCATTGCGGATGTCGGGGTGATGCGGGGTATTGTTCAAAGCCCTTGAAGCGCTTGTCCAATTCACGCAGGTTTTTCAGCAGATGTTCGGGTACGGGCCGCGCAGGTATCGTGCAATATTAACATAATCATGATTACAGGATAATTGTACGTGGCCCAGCCAAGCCTGCAAGACCTGATCCCTACCGGCTATATCGACGCCCATCACCACGTGTGGGCCCCCGAAAGCCGTGGCGACGATATCGGCTATGGCTGGCTGCGCGATATCGGTGCTGCCAAACCGTTCGGCGATCCGACCCCAATTCAGCGCGACTACCCTTGGGATGAATTTCTGTCCGAGACGCCGTTGCCGCCGGTCGCGTCGGTACACGTGCAGACCGATGGTGCCCTGCCCGATCCGGTGCGCGAAACGCGGTTCGTGGCGGAGACGGCCAAAGATCATCCGGTGGCAATTGTCGGGCTTGCGGATCTGTGCAGCGATACTCTCGCCGAAACTCTGGCGCGTCACGCGCAAACGCCGGGATTTCGCGGAGTTCGACAGATCGTCAGCTACCTGCCTGACGATCCCGCGCTGAGCTTTGCGCCGCGTGCCTATCTGTCCGATCCGGCATGGCAATCGGGATTGGCGGCTGTTGCACAGGCCCGGTTGCGGTTTGACCTGCAATGCTACCCCGAACAGATGGCCCAAGCGGCCGATGTGATCGCGCAGCATCCCGCGATGCCGGTGATCCTGGATCATGCCGGCAGCCCACGCCATGGCGATGATGCCGTCTGGCGTGATGGGATCAGGCATCTGGCGGCCCGACGGCAGGTATCGGTGAAATTGAGCGGCTGGGGCATGTTCGACCCCCATTGGACGGCGGAAACGATCACCCCGATGGTGGCCTATCTGCTGGACCAGTTTGGCCCGCACCGCCTGATGTTTGGCTCGAACTTCCCGGTGGAAAAGCTGGCCCGCGATTATGATACGGTTTTGCGCGAAACTGTCCGGGCGGTGTTCTTTACCGATGCGCAGGCCCTGCCCCGCATCTTTCGGGACAATGCAGAACGTGTTTACGGTCTTGCTCAGCCCAGGGCATAGCCCGCACCGCGCACGGTCCGGATCGGATCGCCCTTGAGGCCGGATTTCAGCGCCTTGCGCAGGCGGCCCACATGGACATCCACCGTGCGGCTGTCGACATAGATGTCGCGGCCCCAGACGCGGTCAAGCAACTGTTCACGGCTCCAGACCCGGCCGGGACGTTCCATGAAGGCGGTCAAAAGACGGAATTCCGTCGGCCCGAGGCTCAGTAACTCGCCGCTGCGATACACGCGGTGTTCGGCCATATCCAACATGATATCCTGGTATTGCAACCGCTCGCCCACGGCTGCGGGACGGGTCCGCCGCAGTTGCGTGCGCACGCGTGCCAGAAGCTCGGCCACCGAATAGGGTTTGGTGATGTAGTCGTCCGCCCCTGTTTCGAGGCCCCGCACCTTGTCGACCTCTTCGGACCGGGCCGACAGCATGATGATCGGGATGCGCGCGGTGTCTGCCCCCATTTTCAACTGGCGGCACACCTCGATGCCCGACACATTGGGCAGCATCCAATCCAGCACGATCACGTCGGGCGGCGTTTCACGCACCATGGCAAGCGCGATGTCGCCGGCCTCGGCGGTCAGCACCTGGAACCCTTCCGCCTCGATGTTGTAGGCCAGAACCTCACGCTGCGCGGGTTCATCTTCGACCACGAGGACGAGCGGTTCGCCGGCCATGACCTACACCTGCATCCCTTTGCCGGTCGACGTCATGTCCTGCTTTGGACGATCGTCGTCGGGCAGTTCACCGGTGACCAGATAGATGACCTGTTCCGCGATCGAGGTCACATGGTCCCCCATCCGTTCGATGTTCTTGGCCATGAAATGCAGGTGCATGCAGGTGGTGATATTGCGCGGATCTTCCATCATGAAGGTCAGGTATTCGCGGAACAGCGCCGAATACATCTGATCGACATCCTTGTCGCGCGCGCGCACGTCCGCCGCCAGGTTCACGTTGCGCTGGATATACGCATCAAGGGCGTCCTTCAGCATCAACTCGACTTGCCGGGCCATCCGCCTGAGCGACGCGCCGGTGCCGTTGATCGGTGGGTTTTCTATAACAATTTCAGTACGCTTCGCGATGTTCTTCGCGTAATCCCCGATGCGTTCAAGGTTCGCAGAGACGCGGAAAACGGTCAGCACGGTGCGCAGGTCGCTGGCGATCGGTTGCCGCTGCGCGATGATGCGGGCGGCTTCCTCGTTGACCTGCTCTTCCAGGGCATCGATGGCCTTGTCGCCGGCGCGCAGGTTGCGGGCCAGGTCCAGGTCGCGCATCTCCAGCGCTATGGCCGAATTCGCGATGGCTTCCTCGACAAGCCCGCCCATGCGCATGATCTGCGCCTGGATGCCTTCGAGATCGCGATCGAAACCCGATACGATATGTTCTGAGTTCGGCATGGTGTCTCCCCTGCCCTTACATGCTCAACGCGCTTACCCGATCCGGCCGGTGATGTAGCTTTCGGTCCGGGGATCTTCGGGATTGGTGAAAATCTTGGATGTCTCGTCGTATTCGACCAGTTCGCCCAGATGGAAAAAGGCGGTCTTCTGGCTGACGCGGGCGGCCTGCTGCATCGAATGGGTCACGATCACGACCGAAAACCGGGTGCGCAATTCATCGATCAGTTCCTCGACCTGCGCGGTTGCGATCGGGTCAAGCGCGGAACACGGCTCGTCCATCAGCAGAACCTCGGGGTTGGTGGCGACCGCGCGCGCGATGCAAAGCCGTTGCTGCTGGCCGCCCGACAGGCCGGTCCCGGCCGCGTCGAGACGGTCTTTCACCTCGTCCCAGATCGCGGCGCGGCGCAGGGATTTCTCGACGATTTCGTCCAGTTCGGCCTTGGATGTCGACAACCCGTGAATGCGCGGCCCGTAGGCCACGTTGTCATAGATCGATTTCGGGAAAGGATTGGGTTTCTGGAACACCATGCCGACCTTGGCGCGCAGCTGCACCGGGTCGACCTTGGCGTCATAGATGTCTTCGCCGTCCAGCGTGATCTCACCCTCGATGCGCGCGATGTCGATCGTGTCGTTCATCCGGTTCAGGCAGCGCAGAAAGGTCGACTTGCCGCATCCCGACGGGCCGATGAAAGCGGTCACCGTCTTGTCGAGGATATCCACATTGACCGATTTGATCGCGTGGTTGGTGCCGTAATAGACATCAACATCGCGGGCCTGCATCTTGAAATTCCGGGTGTCCACATCACGCTCCGTCAGCCGCATATCGTTCACGTTACCATCCTCCATCGCGATCACCACCGACGCTCGAAGCGACGGCGCAGAAGCACGGCCACCGCATTCATGAAAATCAGGAACACGAGCAGCACGATGATCGCCCCGGAGGCCCTTTCCACAAAGGCAGGGTCCGAGCGCTGTGTCCAGTTGTAGACCTGCACCGGCAAGGCGGAGGCAGGATCGAAAAAGCCTTCGGGCGGGGCCGCAGGAAATTCCCGCACGAACGCGACCATACCGATCAGCAGCAGCGGCGCGGTTTCCCCAAGCGCCTGCGCCAGACCGATGATGGTGCCCGTCAGGATGCCCGGTGCGGCCAGCGGCAGCACGTGGTGAAACACGCTTTGCATCTTGGACGCGCCCACGCCAAGGGCCGCTTCGCGGATCGATGGCGGCACGGCGCGCAGGGACGCGCGCGTGGCGATGATGATCGTGGGCAACGTCATCAGCGTCAGCACAAGACCGCCCACGATCGGCGCGGATTGCGGCAGGCCCGCGAAGTTGATGAAGATCGCAAGGCCAAGGATGCCGAACACGATGGACGGCACGGCCGCAAGGTTGGAGATATTCACCTCGATCAGGTCGGTAAGCCGGTTCTTGGGCGCGAATTCCTCCAGATAGATGGAGGCTGCGACACCAATCGGCAGCGCCAGCGCCAGAACCACCAGCATCATGTAGAATGACCCGATGATCGCGATGCCCAGACCCGCCGCTTCGGGGCGCTGATCGGAGGCGTCGGGCGAGGTGATGAACGACCAGTTGAACCGCGTCTCCATCGCGCCTTGGTCCACCAGCGCTTGCGCAAGCAGCAATTGTTCGGGGCTGACGTTTCGATCCAATGCCGCGCTTTCCATGGTGACGCGGCCCTTGAAAAAGCCATCGATCCGCCCCCCGACCAGCATTTCCATGGTCAGCGTCTGCCCCACCAGGTCGGGGTTGGCCAAGACCATGCTCCGCAACTGTGCCGGGGCTTCCTCGGACAGCATCGCCGCCATGTCGCGGGGGCCAATATCATGGTCGATGCCCAGGTTTTCGACATGGTCGATATAGCTTTGCGCAAGGATGGGCAGGTAGCCAAAGGTCGTCACCCGCGCCATTTCCGCCGGGTCACGGTTTCCTGCGGGATCCAACCGTTCAGCGGCAAGCGTCACCGGAAACGTGACATAAGTCTGCCGGAACGAGCTGAGCCCGTTGCCCAGGATCGAGATCAGCAACATCACCAGCGCAAGCAGGCCCACCGAAACGGCCGCGATCCCATAGGCGCGAAACCGGGTTTCGGCCTTGTTGCGCCGCCGGGTCCGCTCGTCTTCGGTGTAGAGCGACCGTTTGGGTGTCGGGGTCGCGTGTGCGGTGGCGTCGCTCATTCGTACTGCTCCCGGTATTTGCGCACGATGTAGAGCGCGAGAATGTTGAGGCCGAGCGTCAGCACGAACAGCGTCAGGCCAAGCGCAAAGGCCACCAGCGCCTCGGGGCTGGAAAAATCGGTGTCGCCGGTGAGCTGGCCCACGATCTTGACCGTTACCGTGGTCATGGCCTCGAACGGGTTGAGCGACAACGCGGCCCCTGCCCCGGCACCAAGGACCACGATCATCGTCTCGCCGATGGCCCGCGAGGCCGCCAGCAACACCGCCCCCACGATCCCCGGCAGAGCGGCCGGCAAGATCACCTGCTTGACCGTTTCCGATTGCGTCGCACCCAGCCCGTAAGACCCGTCGCGCAGGCTTTGCGGCACTGAATTGATGATGTCATCGGACAAGGACGACACGAACGGGATCAGCATGATGCCCATGACGATCCCCGCCGTCATGACCGAGGATGACGACGTACCAAGGCCAAGGGGTTCGGCGAAGTAGTCACGCAGCATCGGCCCGACCGTGATCAGCGCGAACAGCCCGTAGACAATGGTCGGGATGCCCGCCAGCACCTCGAGCAGGGGCTTGGCGATCGACCGCACGCGCTTGGATGCGTATTCGGCCATGTAGATGGCCGCGAACAGGCCCACGGGCACCGACACCAGAAGGGCGATGATCGAGATATACAGCGTGCCCCACAGCAGCGGGATCAGGCCCAGGTCCGATCCGCCCTCAAAGGACGGGCGCCATTCAAGGCCAAAGAAAAACTCGGTCCACGGGTATAGCTGAAAGAAATTCCGCGTCTCGAACAGCATCGACATCACGATGCCGAGCGTCGTCAGGATCGCGATGGTCGAGGCCAGCATGAGAATCGACAAGATCGCCGCTTCGACCGCATTGCGGGCGCGGAATTCCTTGTTGGTGCGCATGTAGCCATAGGCAAATCCGAGCACCGCCAGGACCAGAACGATTGCGGTCATCGCGGTGTTGCCCGTCGCGCTGAGCGTGCGGTACCGCTGTGCGGCCTCCAGCACGTTGGGCGACACGTCACTGCCAAGCGCAACGCCAACCTGGCCCAAAAGCGCGCGGATATCGGTGGCGTCACTGTCGAGGTCGCGCGCATCGCCCGATGACAACGCACCATTTGCGATAGCGGCTTCGATTCCGTCGGCAACGCGGCGGACATCGCTCATGATCAGGCTGCGCGCGCCAGCATCGGACGCAGCGGTGTCCGTGATCATGCCCGTGACCGTATTCTCGATCACCGAAGGCTGAACAACCAACCAGATGCACAGCACCAACAATGCAGGAACAATCGCCAGGATCGCAACGTTCGATCCATAGTAATTCGGAAGCGAATGCAAGATACGCGCGTTTCCGCCGGCACTGGCGATGGCGCGCTTGCGTCCCAGGACAAAGCCCACCGATCCGATGATCAGGACAATGACGACGATCCAGAGTAGTGGCATGGTCAGACCTCGTGGCTAGGCGTCGACGGCGGGATCGAAACAAATGGACAGGGCGGGCCCGTAATGCCTGTGGGCCCGCCCTGCAAGGGGGTGCTTACATGTCGCCCATTGCGACTTCGTTCATCACCGTCGCCTGCACTTCGGCAAGCTCAGGGTCAGACACGAGGCCATAGGCCGCCAGCGGGCCGAACGGGCCTGCGATGTCGTCGGAGACGAAGAACTCGGCGTACTCCTTGACGCCGGGGATCACGCCGATATGCGCCGCCTTGATGTAGAAGAACAGCGGGCGCGAAACCGGGTAGAGGCCGGATGCGATGTTGTCCACGGTCGGCTCGATGCCGCTCATGGTGGCAACCTGCAGGCGGTCGGTGTTGTTTTCGTAGAATGCCAGGCCAAAGACGCCCAGACCTTCGGGGTTGGCCGAAATACGGGCCAGCGTTTCGGTGTAGTCGCCATCGATGTCGACCGACACGCCGTCGGCGCGGATTTCCATGCAGGCTTCTTCGGCTGCATCTTCATCCATGCCCATGCCCATCATGGCTTCCATGGCGCCGCTGTCTTCGCAGCCCTGAAGGATGACGTTTTCGTCGAACACTTCACGAGTGCCGTGGCGGGTGCCGGGGATGTAGGCGGCGATGTCCTGGTCGGGCAGGTCTGCGCGCACCTCGGACCAGTTGGTGTTGGGGTTGGCAACCATGGCGCCATCAACCGGAAGCTGGGACGCCAGCGCCAGGTACCAATCAGACGGAGTGAATTCGAAGGACGGGCCGTTGATGTCGGAGGCGAACACGATGCCATCATAGCCAAAGCGCACTTCGATGATGTCGGTCACACCATTTGCGGCACAGGTTTCGATTTCATTGGCGCGGATCGACCGCGACGAGTTCGCGATATCGATGGTGTTTTCGCCAACACCTTCGCAGAACCGGCGCAGACCGGTGGAGGACCCGCCCGATTCAACGACCGGCGTCGGGAAGTCGAAGTTTTCGCCAAAGGCTTCGGCGACGATCGACGCGTACGGCAGAACGGTCGAGGATCCGGCAATCTGAACGTTGTCACGGCTTTGCGCCGCGGCAGCGGTTGCGGAAACGGCCGCAACGGCAAGTGCGGAAACGGTAAGTTTTGCGAGCGACATGAAAGAGCTCTCCCAGTGTTTCAAGACATCGCGGACCAGGCGTTTTCCTGCATCCGTCCGGTCCCGCCTAAAGCGCGTGCGCAATGCTTTTGTGACAGCTACGTAACGGTTTTATGACACCCGCCACTTGGGGCCGCCTTTCATGGCGGCGAATTGTCGGAACACAAGTCGCCTGTGGCTATTCCCTGGGCAAAAGCACCGAAAAAACACTGCCTTGACCGGGCTCGGATTGAATGCGCAACCGGCCCCGGTGGCGATTGATGATATGTTTCACGATCGCCAACCCAAGCCCGGTTCCGCCCATGGCGCGGCTGCGATGGGTATCGATTCGGTAGAAACGTTCGGTCAGTCGCGGAAGGTGCAAAGGGTCGATTCCCTCACCCTTGTCGATCACATCGGCGCGCAACACCGGGCCCTTGATGTTGCCGCTGCCTTCTTCCCACCCGAGCCGCAGCACGACCGGCCGCCCTGCCCCCCCGTATTTCAAGGCGTTCTCGGACAGGTTCAGGAACACCTGCATCAACTGATCCCGGTCCCCCCTGATCCGGAACTGGGCTCCTGCATCGCCCATGAGCAATGCAGGGTCAGTCTGCGTCGTCTCAAGCGTGATCGTGCTGTCCTGATCCTCGGCAGCCGGGCGGAGCGCCGCCATCACCCCTTCCAGAACCGCCCTCGCATCGACGATATCGGCCGGGCGCTGGCGTTCTTGCTGTTCAACCTTCGAAAGCGACAAAAGATCGGAGACAAGCCGGTTCATGCGCCGCGCCTCGTCTTCCATGATCCCCAGGAAACGGGCGCGCGCGGCCGCGTCGTCCTTTGCCGGGCCACGCAAGGTTTCGATGAACCCCATGACCGCCGTCAGAGGGGTGCGCAATTCGTGGCTCACATTGGCGACGAAATCACGTCGCATTTCCTCGGCCTCGCGCAGATGTGTCACGTCGGAGAAATGCAGAAGCAGCGCCTTTGGCCCACCCGAGATCGAGTTGCTTTCAATAGGCGTTATCCGCACGCGGAACTGCGTCTCGCCGGTCTGGTCGGCCAGTTGCATCCGCGCCTCGCCAGCGGGCGCGCCCGCCTGAATCGCTTCGATCCGACCCAGCAGACCGGGTTGCCGCAGGACCGTGGCGCAGCTTCGCCCGACGATCCAATCACCCAACAGCCCCCGTGCCGCAGCATTGCACGCGGCGACCTGCCCGCTTGCTGACAGGAACAGCATCGGTTCGGGCACGGCGGCAATCACGTCTTCGAGTTGGCTTTCCACAGGCGTCACTCCGCCGCTGACGGAACCATCTACAGATCGGGTCTGGTAGTGCTTAGCTGGATTTTGGCCCGGAACACAACGAACTTGGGCGGCATGCCTGGTCGTGGGGCGTGGTTTCGTGCGCGATTGACCACCGGCCCCGAGCCCCGACGCGGCATGCCCGCCCGCCTGCCCCGCTCAGACCGCGGCCAGTCCGGCCTCGAAATCCGAGATCAGAAGCGCGACATCCTCGATGCCGACCGACACGCGGAAAAATCCGTCCGTGATGCCCAGTGCGGCGCGCCCTTCCGGTGTCAGCCCGCGATGGGATGAGGACCGGGGATGGCTGAGCGTCGTGCCCACATCCCCCAGCGTCGGCGCAAAGGCCAGGTCGGGGGCCGCGGTCACCAGCCGGTTGGCCGCAGCCTCATCGCCATGGATGCGGAAACTGACCATGTTTCCGTCGCGCCCCCGCAACAAGGACCGTGCGCGGGCATGATCGGGGTGATCGTCGCGCCCCGGATACAGCACCTGCGCCACTTTCGGCTGCTCCGCCAGCCAGTCGGCAAGCGCGCGGGCGTTGGCCTCGGCCTTCTCGAAGCGCAGCGGAAAGGTATACAGACCCCGTTCGGCCATCCAGCAATCGTAGGGGCTTGGCGTCATCCCGGTGGTGACGGCGAAATCATAGATCGCGCGGGTGTGGACCGGGTTGTTGGTGGCGACATAGCCAAGCGTCACGTCCGAATGCCCCGCCAGAAGCTTGGTGACCGAATGGATCACGATATCGGCGCCCTGATCGAAGGGCCGGTATCCCAGGGGGGTGGTGAAGGTGTTGTCCACCGCCAGCAAGACGCCCGCCTCTTTGGCGACCCGCGCAATGCCGTCCATGTCTGCGACACGCAGCGTCGGGTTGGATACCACCTCGACCAGGATCATCTTCGTTTCGGGTCGGATCGCCGCGCGGAAGCTGTCGGCATCGGTCGGGTCGGCCAGGGTGGTGGCAATACCGAACCGGGCAAGATCCTGATGCATCAGCCGGAGCGAGCGACCATATAGCTGATCGGCGCCAATGATGTGGTCGCCCGCCCCCAGCAGCCCCATGATCGCGGCCGTCACCGCCGCCATCCCGGAGCCCATGACAAGGCCGCCCTCTGCCCCTTCGAGCATATCGATCTTCTGCGCCAGAAGCGTGGCGTTGGGGTGCCCTTCCCGCGCGTAGGTGTAGCCGCTGGCGCGCCCCTCGTACTGGGCATGCAACGTGTCGATGGACGGTGAGGCATAGACCACCGAGGGTTGCAGCGGCGTGACCACCGCACGGCTGACTGAGGCCGGAAACGGCGTGCGCCGGATCAGGGTTTCGGGACGGTCGTTCTTGCGGTCGGTCATTGGATTGCCATTCCATTCAGAAAGAAAATCGGTCGTCATACTCGGTCACGGAGCGCGAAATCCCTTGCAAGGGATTTACAAGAGCCTTGCAAGGCTCTTGGCTCTCGCCGTGCGTCAGGGTCGGGTCGTGCCGTCGCCGGTAACGAGGTATTTGAACGAGGTCAGTTGTTCCGCGCCCACGGGGCCGCGCGCATGCATCTTGCCCGTCGCGATCCCGATTTCCGCGCCCATGCCGAATTCGCCCCCGTCCGCGAATTGCGTGGATGCATTGCGCATCAGGATGGCGCTGTCGAGACGTTGAAAGAACCGCGCGGCGACCGCGTCATCTTCGGCGATGATGGCATCGGTGTGGTTCGAGCCGTACTGGCGGATATGGGCAATGGCGCCGTCCACATCGTCGACAACGCGGGCCGCCATGATCATGTCAAGGTACTCATGGCCCCAATCCGAGTCCCCGGCCGGAACCACGCCCTCGATCTTCTGCAGCGTCGCGTCGCCGCGGATCTCGACCCCGGACGCAATAAGCGCACGGATCACGCCCTGGCCGATGCTGTCCACGACATCACGGTGGATCAGCAGGCATTCCGCGGACCCGCAGATCCCCGTGCGCCGGGTCTTGGCGTTCAATGTCACCTTCAGCGCCTTCTCCGGATCGGCCGACGCATCCAGGTAAACGTGGCAGATACCTTCCAGGTGCGCAAAGACCGGCACCCGCGCCTCACGCTGGACCAGCCCCACCAGCCCCTTGCCGCCGCGCGGCACGATCACATCGACACTGCCGGTCATGGTCAGCAACTCCTGAACCGCGGCCCGATCGCGCGTCGGCACCCGCTGCACCGCATCCTCGGGCAAGCCCGCGGCACGCAGACCTTCCTTGAGACACTCGACCAGGAGACCGGAGGAATGAAAGCTTTCCGAGCCGCCCCGCAAGATCACCGCATTGCCCGATTTGATGCACAGCGCCCCCGCATCCGCAGTCACATTGGGGCGGCTTTCATAGATCACCCCGACAACCCCCAGGGGCGTGCGCACGCGCTGGATGTGCAATCCGCTCTCCATGTCCCATTCGGTCATCACCTGGCCTACGGGGTCGGCCTGCGAGGCGACGGCGCGCAGCCCTGCCATGATTGCCTCGATACGCGCTTCATCCAGCATCAACCGGTCGAGCATCGCGGCCGAAAGCCCCTTTGCACGGCCGAAATCCATGTCCTCGGCATTGGCCGCCATGATCTCGGCCCGGCGAGACCAAACGGCATCTGCCGCCGCCTCGAGCGCCTTGGCCTTGGCGTCCGCTGCCGCAAAGGCCAGTTCGCCCGCCGCGGCCTTGGCGCGCGTGCCGATGTCGGCCATCAAGGCGGGGATGTTGCTGGTCAGATCTTTCATCACGAAGCCCCGGCGTTTCTATCAGGCAGCACAATAGGTGTATTTGAGCAAAGATGAAGGGCCATCACAGCGCCATGTCATCACGATGAACCAACGCCGCACGGCCCGGATAGCCCAGGATACGTTCGATCTCGTCAGACCGATGGCCCGCAATCTCCCGCGCTTCATCGCCATTGTAGCGCGACAGCCCAACGCCAAGCCGCGCGCCATCCGGACCCTCCAGCGTGACCGGATCGCCCCGCTGAAAGTCACCTGTCACCCTGGATACTCCTGCCGGCAGCAGCGATTTGCCCTGCCCCAGTGCCGAGGCCGCCCCCGCATCCAGTTGCAACGCGCCTTTGGGCTTCATCGCGGAAATCCAGCGTTTGCGTGCGGTCTGGGGGTCCAGCGCCGCCGTGAACCACGTCGCGCGCGCGCCCTGTTCCAGCGCCTGCAGCGGACGCAGCGGCGAGCCTTCGGTGATCACCATCGCGCACCCCGAGGCCGTCGCCGTGCGCGCAGCCATGACCTTGGTCTTCATTCCGCCCTTGGACAGCCCGGTGCCGGCATCTCCCGCCATGGCCTCGATCTCGGGCGTGATCGCGTCGATCTGCGGCAAGTGCCGCGCCGTGACGTCCTGGCGCGGATTGGCGGTATAAAGCCCGTCCACATCCGACAGGAGCACGCAAATCTCGGCCCCCGCCATCACGGCGACATTCGCGGCAAGACGGTCATTGTCGCCATAGCGGATCTCGTCCGTGGCGATGGTGTCGTTCTCGTTCACGATCGGAACCGCGCCCCGCGCGATCAGTGCGGCCATGGTGGCCCTGGTGTTCAGATACCGCCGCCGGTCGCCGCTGTCGTCCAGCGTCAACAGGATCTGCGCGGTGATGATGCCATGCGGGGCCAGCACCTCCTCATAGGCGCGGGCAAGGCGGATCTGGCCCACCGCAGCCGCGGCCTGCGCCTCGTCCAGCGACAATGCGCCCGACCCCAGCGCCAGAACGCCCCGGCCAAGTGCAATGGACCCCGACGACACGAGGATGACATCGACATTGCGCGCGCGAAGCATGGCCACATCTTCGGCGAGGGCGCGCAGCCACTCCGCCTTGAGCGCGCCGGTGGTCCGATCCACCAGCAGCGCCGAGCCGATCTTGACAACCACGCGCGTGGCATCGGCCAGCCGGGGACGCGCGGCAGGTGCTACGGACGCCATGGCCCCGGCTCCTCGGTCTGCGCGCGCAGGCGAACGCGGTCGTCATCGATCTGGGCCCTGAGCGCGCGCAAGACCTCGATCACACCGGTCCGCGCCACACCCGACATCACCATGACCGGCCCCCCGGTCGCGTCTTCCAGCGCAGCGCGCCGTTCGGCGATCTCGTCCTCGGTCAGGGCGTCGATCTTGTTCAGCACCGTGATGCGCGGCTTTTGCGCAAGCGCCCCTCCATAGGCCTCAAGCTCTGCGATGATCGTTGCGCGATCGGCAACCACGTCCTCGGAGGTGCCATCGACCAGGTGCAGCAACACCGCGCACCGTTCCACATGTCCCAGGAACAGATCGCCCAGGCCCCGCCCCTCGCTGGCACCCTCGATCAGGCCGGGGATATCGGCCACCACGAATTCGGCATTGTCCACCCCGACCACGCCAAGGTTCGGATGCAAGGTGGTAAAGGGATAATCGGCAATCTTGGGCCGTGCATTCGACGTGGCTGCCAGAAAGGTGGATTTACCCGCGTTCGGCAGCCCCAAAAGCCCCACATCCGCGATCAGCTTCAGCCGCAGCCAGATCGTGCGTTCCACCCCGCCAAGGCCGGGATTGGCCCGGCGCGGCGCCTGGTTGGTGGCACTCTTGAAATGCAGGTTGCCAAAACCGCCATTGCCGCCCTTTGCCAGCAAGAACCGGTCCCCCACCCTTGTCAGATCGGCAATGACCGTTTCTTGATCATCCTCCAGGATCTCGGTCCCCTCGGGCACCCTCAGGATGATATCGTCGCCATCCTTTCCGGTGCGCTGGTTGCCCATTCCGGGCTGGCCGTTCTTTGCAAAGAAGTGCTGCTGGTAGCGGAAATCGATCAGCGTGTTCAGTCCATCGACCACCTCGGCCCAGACATCGCCTCCGCGCCCGCCATCGCCGCCATCGGGCCCGCCATATTCGATGAACTTCTCCCGCCGGAAACTGACACAGCCCCCGCCGCCCGAACCCGAACGAATGTAAACCTTGGCTAGATCGAGAAATTTCATGGGGCACCCGGGCAGTTGGCAGGTCGACCTGCCCATCTTTATCCAACAAATATGGCGGGGGTCCGGGGGCTGGCCCCCGGCTCCGTTACCAGCCTTACGCGCTCAGGCCAGCCGTTTCAAATAGGTCCAGGTTGCAACCTTGGCGCCACGGGCGACCGAAAACGCCTCCGCATCGCCCAGGTAGCCGAACCCGGCATTGGTCAGAACGCGCGCCGCGCTCAAGTTGTCCTGGAACACACTGGCGAAAATCGTGTTGTTTTTCAGAGGATTGTCCTGAACCAACGCCGTCACCGCCTCGGAGGCGAATCCGGTGTTCCACATGTTCGGCGCAACCCAATAGCTGACTTCCGACTGGCCGCGATCCATCGCCTCGAGCTCTATGACGCCCATCAGTTCCGCGCCGCCGAAGTCGGTTGCATCCATCGCCCAGACATATTCACTGCGGCCCGGCTTGGCCGCCTTGGCGATGAACGCCTCGATCATGCCCGGCGGCAGGGGGTGCGGGATCGACGTGGTCATGTCGGCCACGCGACGGTCCGCGGCGTACATCGACATCAGCCCCGCATCCGATGCGCGCAAGGGGCGCAGTATCATGCGCGGGGCCTCGATGACGGCCTGTGGGATGATGATGTCTTGTTTCATGATCTCGGTTCCTCCTCCGAACCGATCTCCCGTCGTGCCAGGATCACGCGGTCATACAGACGTTTGATTACGGGAGAATGAAAAGGCGAAGGGGCCGGCGTTTCCGCCGGCCCCTGAATTTTCCCTTCAGGGATACGGCGTTACTCTGCGGCCTCGGCCACTGGTACCACGGAGATGAAGGTGCGGCCCTTGAAGCCCTTGGCAAATGCCACCCGGCCTTCTTCGGTCGCAAAGATCGTGTGATCCTTGCCGATGCCGACGCCCTCGCCCGGCCACCACTTGGTGC
>CAYWTM010000059.1:0-1119 GCA_964460185.1 uncultured Roseicyclus sp.
CCACGAACCCCGACTTCATCCTCCTCGATGAACCCATCGCGGGTATGAACAACGTGGAAAGCGACGCGCTCGCCGAAATCTTCCTGGGCTTCGCGCGCGACGGCAAAGGCGTGCTCCTGATCGAGCACAACGTGCGCTTTGTCGCCAAGCTTTGTTCCCATGTCTATGTCCTGGACGGCGGCAGACTGATTTCGGAGGGAACGCCGGAGCATGTCCTGAGCGACCCTGCCGTGATCACCGCATACCTGGGGGGCGAGGATGCTTGAGCTGCAAGATCTGAAGGTGGCCTATTCCGGCATCCAAGCCCTTCGGGGCGTGTCCTTGGATGTGGCCAAAGGCGAAACGGTTGCCCTGATCGGCCCGAACGGTGCGGGCAAATCCAGTTTGCTCAACACGATATCGGGCATCGTCCGACCAGAGGCGGGCACCGTCAGACTGGACGGCACGGACCTGACCGGAGCGCACCCGTGGGACGTGACCAAAGCGGGCGTTCTGCAGGTGCCGGAAGGCCGCAAAGTCTTTGCCGAGATGACGGTGCTGGAAAACCTGCTGATCGGTGAAACCGCCTTGCATGGCCGCAAGAAAACCTTCGACCTGGACGCCGTTTACAAGTTGTTTCCGATCCTTGCCGAGCGGCGCGATCAGCGCGCCGGGTCGCTATCGGGCGGCCAACAGCAGATGCTGGTGATCGGTCGCGCTCTGATGGGCGGACCTCGCCTGCTGTTGCTTGACGAGCCGAGCCTGGGCCTCGCCCCGGTCATCATCGCGCAGGTATTTGAGGCGCTGGCCACATTGCAACGGAGTGACCTGACGATCCTGTTGATCGAGCAGAACGCCCACCTGGCGCTGCAAGCCTCGAACCGCGCCTATGTGATGGAACAGGGGCACATCGTGAAAACGGGGATCAGCGCCGAGTTATCCAACGACCCTGAGGTGACCGCACTTTACCTCGGGCATGCCTGAACGACATCTAGGGAGGACTATCATGAAACACATCAAATTCTTGGCGACCGCATCCGCGCTCGCGTTGGCGTCGCCGGCCATGGCCGACGACGTAACCATCGGCGTCGTGGTCTCGACCACTTCGACCTACGCCTTTGTGGGGCAACCGCTGGTCAA
>CAYWTM010000059.1:1219-20016 GCA_964460185.1 uncultured Roseicyclus sp.
GCGTCGTGGTCTCGACCACTTCGACCTACGCCTTTGTGGGGCAACCGCTGGTCAATGGCATGCGGCTGGCCGCGGACGAGTTGACCGCCAGCGACGGCTGGGGCGGCAACACCGTCCAGATCCTCTACGAGGACAACCGTTCCGATCGGCAGGAAGCCATCGCACTGATCACCCGGATGGCGGTGTCAGAGGGCGCGGACATTGTCATTGGCCCCATCGCCACCTCAGAAGCGATGGCGACCGGCCCGGTGGCGGTCGATCTGGAAATTCCGATGTTCACCACCGCAACCTCGCCTGCGGTGCTTGACGCGGGGGAGTGGGTCTTCAAATCGACCGAGACGGCGGACGCCTACATGGCGCCTGTGGCCGCGCATGTCGTGGGACTTGGACCCGAAGACTGCTTCCTCGTCTCGATCCGCGACAATGAAGGCTACATCCGTCAACGCGACGTCTTCCGCGGAATTCTCGAGGACGGGAACGTCGAGATTGCGGGCGACGAGACCGTGCTGTCGGCGGACACCGATTTTACCGCGCTCTCGACCCTGATCGTGAACTCTGATGCGGACTGCTTGTTCGTCACGGCCCCACCGGAGCAAGCGGCAAACATCATCATCCAGGCCCGCCAGGCAGGCCTCGACCCGGATACGATCCTTGCCGGGGACTCGGGCGTTGGCGCGCAAAACTTCATCGACGCAGGCGGAAGCGCGATCGAGGGAACGTTCTTCCCGGCCAGTTTCGTCGCGAATGCGTCCGACAGCGCGGCCGCATTTTCCGCTGCCTACGAAGACGCCTACGGCATTGATCCGGATATCTGGGCTGCAACGGGTTACACCATGATGCAAACCGTCGCCAATGCGATCCGGAACGCAGGCGATGACGTCAACCGCGAGACACTGCGCGAGGCGATGGCGGCCACTCGCGATCTTCCTGTCGTCATGGGCCAAGGCTCCCTGAGCTTTGACGAAAACCGTATCCCGCAAATGGGCGGAATTGTAATGCAGATCCGCGACGGAAGCCGCGTCCTGCCATAATCACGACTCGGGCCGGCGCCTACGGTACCGTAGGCGCCGATCTACCGGTGCGCCGGGAGATACAGCGCCGCCGCCAATAATTGCGGGATCACGCTGACGCCGGTCCACGCCTTTTTGTTTCCCGAGCGGATCAAAGGGCGCGATGCCGATGTCCTTTCGGCTTTCCATCCCGCGCGGTTCCGGCAAACAGGCTGATCCACTTCGCTGATACAGGAGCGTTCCACCATGACCGGTTGTATTACGGGCCCGTGGTTCCAACAGCGCCCGATACTGCAGTGGCGGGCCGTCCTCTGCGGCCGATGATGCGATGGATCTCGGGATGTGCGGTCAGCCTTTGGCGATTGCGCACTTCGGCGCGGAAGGCCGATGGGCTTACCCCGAACTGGATCTTGAAGCTGCGGGTGAAAGCGGCGGGGACCGAGAACCCGCAGGCTGTGGCAATCTGCTTGATCGAGAGATCCTCGTAGAACAGGTAGTTGCGCGCGGCTTGCAGGCGGATCCGCAGGTAGAGCCGCATGGGCGAAATCCCGAAGGCGGTTTCACTGGCACGGGCTAGGGTGCGCTTTGGGGTGCCCAGCGCCTCGGCAAGTTCGTCCAGCGACAGCGGGAAGTCGAGGTTCTGCTCCATGGCCGTGGTCAGGCGCGACACAAGGCTGCCTGCGTGGCTTTCCACCGGCTGGTCGAGCCTTTGCTGGGTCTCTGGCGGGCGTCGGGTATGGACCATCGCGTTTGCGACCTCGCTGGCCATCGCCTCGCCCGCGAAGCGCGCGATGAGGTCAAGCATCAGGTCGAGCGTTGCGACCCCTCCGGCGCAATGCACCCGCGTTTCGGTGCTCAGATAGATGCCGTTCAGCGGCTGGGCCTCGGGGAACCACTCGCGGAAGGTCGGGACCGCCTCCCAGTGCAGAACGACCTCGGGCGCAGTCTCGGTCGCCACCAGCCCAGCCTGGGCCAGCGCGTAGGCGCCGGTATCGACACCTCCCACAATGGCCCCGAAGCGGGCCTGCGTGCGCAGGTAGCCAAGAAGCCTTCGCGACAGGTTCTGCGTCGGCAGATTGCCTTGGAACAGCAGACAGACATCGACCGGGGCGGAGGGGGTCAGATCGCCATCGGCGGCAAACCACATGCCGTTCGACGCATGAACCTCGGCTCCGTCTTCGGACAGAAAACGCCATTCGAACAGGTTGCGCCCCGAATTCTGGTTCGCGATCCGCAGCGAGTCGCTGGCAAGGATCAGGGCGTTCAGCGGAAACTCCGGCTGAAGGACGAAGGCAAAGTGGGCTTTGGAATCGGGCATGAAATCCCTCGGGTTCAAAAAACAATGCCGAAACGGCAAGAAAAGTTAAAATAGCGGCAATATTGGTCAATTCAAACTGGAATTTCCGTCCTTACTGTTTTCACAGCAGCCGGCCAATTCTGCCCCGGCCGATGCGAATAGACCCTGGAATTTCATGGCTGATGGCCTCTGTCAGCGGTGCGTTTTGGCACCGTGCGGAGCCGTGCAGCCATCCGAACTGGAGCTGCCGACCGTGGAAGACAAGAAGAAGAAACTCCAAGGCTGCTATGTCACCATCCCGACGCCTTTCGACGACACGCCTGAGATGGCAGTCAACGAAACGGCGCTGCGACGCTATGTGCGGTTCTTGATCGATTCAGGGTTGACCGCCGAGTATGCTACACTTCTGGCCGGAGGTGCGGCCGGCGATTTTTCCACCATGACCTTCGAAGAACGGCTGTTCGTGGCCGAAGTGGTGGTGGATGAAGCGGCAGGCGCCGTGCCCATCGCCATGGGTGCCCAGACCACGAGCACGCTGGAACTGATCCGCCTGGCAAGGGCCGCAAGCCGGCTTGGCGCGGATTTTATCCAGGTTTCGTGCCCGTTCTACTTTGCCCATACCGAGGCCGATTTCGAGGACTATGTCCGCGCCGCAGCAGAAGCCGCCCCGGATGTCGGCATCATCCTCTACAACACCTTCTGGACAAGCCAGACCCTGAGCTTCGCCATGATCGAACGGCTTGCGGACATCCCCAATATCGTGGGGCTGAAATGGGCCGCGCCACGCACCGACGCGATGGAATTCGAGGATGTCTGTTCCCATTTCTCGGATCGCTTCACGATCATCGACAACAACCTGCTTTTCGGAATGAGCGCCATGCCCGCCCTCGGCGCAACGGCCTTCGAGGTGCATCACTGCAATTTCTGGCCCGAATGGGGGATCAAGCTCATCGACGAGGTCAGGGCCGGGAACTACCCCGAAATCGCCCGGATGCTGGTGGAGGAGGGCATGCCTTTCTACAAGCTCTGGGTCGAGATCGAAAAGACCTACACCAGCGGTGACGGCTATCTCGACAAGCTTTGCATGGAGCTGGTCGGCCTGCCCAGCAGCCGGTGCCGCCCGCCGACTCGCGACATTCGCCACACCCACAAAGAACAAACCCACGCCATGATGTCCAAAATAGGCGTGCCGAGGCTGATCGGCCTTTCCTGAGGCGACGTGCAGACCACACCGAAACCCATCAAGAACAGATCCAAAGGGAGTATGAAGATGATGACCAAAATCGTAACAACCACGGGACTGGCGCTGACAGCCAGCCTGATGATGACCAGCATTGCCGCCGCCGAGGACGACGTTCGGCTGCGGCTGAACTGGATGTACTATGGCTCGCATGCGGGCTTCGCGCTTGGCCAGGTTGCCGGGATCTATGACGCGCACGGGATCGACATCGATATCCGCTCTGGCAACGGATCCAGTTCGGCGCACCGGCTGGTGGCCAACGGCGACAGCGATTTCGCCTATGGGTCTTGCGGGGCGCTGATCAACCTTGCCTCTCAGGGGGCCGAAATCATCTCGGTCGCTGTCATCGACGCAATGGGGGCCGAAGCCGTGATCGTGCGGCCTGATGCCGGTATCGAGTCGATTGAGGATCTGCGCGGTCAGGTGATCCTGACCACGGCCAATGCGGGGGTGAACACGTTCTTCCCGATCGTTCTGGCGAATGCCGGTCTGACCGAGGATGACATGACCCTGACCAACGTGCCCGACGGGGCATTGGTTTCCAGCTACCTGCAAGGGTCGGGCGGGGCTGTGGCGATGCTTGGCGGTCTTGATGACAAACCGGCCGAGATCCGCGCCAATGGCGGCGAAGACCCGGTTCTGTTCCCCTATTCCGATTTCGGAGTGGACCAGGTCGGCTACTGCATCTCGACACGGCGCGAGCTTGTCGAAAGCAATCCGGATCTGGTCGACCGCTTCGTTGATGCCACGTTGGAGGCCTATGCGCGCGCCGAAGCGGATCCAGATACCGCTGTGGCAGCGATCGCCGATATCGTTGGTGGCACCATGGCGGAAGAACAGGGGATGATGCAGTCGCGCTCTGTTCTCGATGTGACGCTCGGTCTGCTTTATTCCGGTGCCAACACGGAGCGCCAGCTTGGCCTCAACGTGCCGTCTGACTGGGAAAGCATGGTCAGCCTGATGCAGGAATACAATGACCTCGATCCCGAGGCGGACCCGGCTAGCTTTTATACCAATCAGTTCGTCGACTGAGCATCCAGATACTGCCGGGGGCCGCTGCCGGCCCTCGGCGTTCAAAGGAAAGACCCATGAGCAACCAGATCGAATTTTCCGGCGTGAAGAAGGTTTTCGGCACCGGTCCCGGCGCCGTCCATGCCTTCGGTCCGGTGGACATGGTGGTCGGTGACGGAGAATTTGTCTCGCTTCTTGGCCCCTCGGGCTGCGGCAAATCTACCCTGATGCTCATGACGGCGGGGCTGCTGGACGTGACCGAAGGCGCGATCAGTATCAGCGGAACGCCGGTGAAGGGCCCGCAGACAGATATCGGCATCATGTTCCAAGACAATACCCTGGTCCCCTGGCGCACCGTGCGCGGCAATATCGAGCTGCAACTGGAAATGCGCGGGATTTCCGTGGCCTCGAAACGGGTCGAGATCGACGCGATCCTTGCCTCGGTGCATCTTGAAGATTTCGCTGACCGCCATCCCTATGAACTGTCGGGCGGCATGCAGCAGCGCGCGGCTTTCTGCCAGGCGATGATCCATGCGCCCAAGACAATGCTTCTGGATGAACCGCTCGGCAAGCTTGACGCCATGACGCGAGAGCGTATCCGCAGCGACTTGCAATCGCTCTGGATGGAACAGCGGCCGACGGTGCTGTTCGTGACCCATTCCATAGAAGAGGCGATCCAGCTGTCCAGCAAAGTCGCGGTGATCACGCCGCGCCCGGGCCGGATCGAACGGGTGATCGACATCGATCTGCCCTATCCGCGCGACTACGAGGTCAAACGCTCGCCCGAATTTTCCGCGTATGTCCATGAAACCCAGGAGATCTTCAGAGGCTATGGCGTTATTTGATAAAAAACGGACCTTCGCCGCGCTGAAGCTGCGGCTGATGAACTCCTGGATGTTCGTTGCCTTTTTCATCGGCTTCTTCCTGTTCTGGGAATACTCGGTGGTCTGGTTCGACATCCCCAGGTACATTCTGACGCCACCCTCGCTGATCATCGAAAACGGTGCCGCCGATCTGCCCCGGCTGCTGGATTACACCCTGATCACCGGGACCGAAGTGGTGATCGGCTACGCGCTGGCCGTCGTTCTGGCATTGCCTCTAGGTCTTGCCATCGCCTTTTCCAGCATCCTCAAGCGGACGATCTACCCGTTCATTGTCTGCATCGAGATGGTGCCGAAGATCGCCTTCGCGCCGCTGTTCATTTCGTGGCTCGGTTTCGGGCTGCTGCCCAAGGTGATCATCGTTTTCCTCGTCTGCTTCTTTCCCATCGTGCTGAACGCCATCCTTGCCTTCAATTCGTTGTCCGAGGAACTGACGCTGTTTTCGCGCTCGACCGGGGCAGGTGTCTGGCGCACCTTTTTCAAGGTCCGGCTGCCAGCCGCGCTGCCACAGTGTTTCGTGGGGTTCAAATATGCAGCAATCAACGCGACCGTCGGGGCAGCGATCGCCGAATTCATCGGATCGGACCAGGGGCTTGGATTCTACATCCAGATCGTGACGGGCAACATGCGGCCAGACCTGGCCTTTGCCGGCATCTTCTTCCTGACGCTTCTGGGGCTCAGCCTTTTCGGATTGGTAACACTGGCGGAACGGCTGTTGATCCCCTGGCATATTTCCTTGCGTCGCAGTTGACCCCAATAACCGGAGATCCCTCATGTCGCTAACCAAAGACCAGGCCCATTCCCGCGCCGCTGCATTGACCATCGAAACCCGCGCTTTCATCGACGGTGCCTTTTGCGGGGCTTCGGATGGCGGGACGTTCACCAATGTGAACCCGGCAACGGGCCAAATCCTGTGTGCCGTTACCCATTGCACGGCAGCGGACGTGGATCGCGCCGTCGAAAGCGCCCGCGCGAGGTTCAATGACGGTGTCTGGTCGCGCGCCGCGCCCGAGGATCGCAAGGAGGTCATGCTGAGGCTTGCCGCCCTGATCCGCGAGCACGCCCAGGATCTGGCTGTTCTGGAAAGCCTCGACAGCGGGAAGACGATCACCGACTGCCTGCATGAAATCGGCACCGAGGTGGCAAATTTCTTCCAGTGGTATGGCGAACTGGCCGACAAGAGCTTTGGCAAGATCGCCCCCACGGGCGAGGACGCGCTGGCCTTGATCGTCAAGGAACCGGCAGGCGTTGTCGGGTTGGTGTTGCCATGGAACTTCCCTTTGTTGATGGCCGCGTGGAAGCTGGCGCCAGCACTGGCGGCAGGCTGTTCGTGTCTGGTCAAACCGGCGGAACAGACGCCGCTAAGCATCTTGCGGCTGGCCGCACTGGCGCAAGAGGCCGGGGTGCCGGACGGGGTGCTGAACGTATTGCCGGGAATGGGCGAGACAACGGGGCAGGCCATCGGGCGACACGGCGATATCGACATCGTCTCTTTCACCGGCTCGACCGAAGTGGGCGGCTATTTCCTGCGTTATGCAGGGGAAAGCAACCTCAAGGTCATCGGGCTGGAGATGGGCGGTAAAAGCCCGTTCATCGTGCTCGATGATGCGGACCTCAGCGACGATCTGATCGAGCATGCGGTAAATTCCGCCTTCTGGAATGGCGGGCAGAACTGTTCGGCCAACATGCGCCAGATCGTCGATGCCGGCGTGGCCGAGGCATATCTGGACAAGGTGACGGCGCGCGCCGCGGCCTACAAGGTGGGCGACCCGCTGGACCCCGACACCGATATCGGCGCGATGGTAACGGCTGAACATATGGCCCGCGTAACGGGTTATATCGACAAGGGGTTGGCCGAAGGTGCGCTCAAAACCACGGGCGGCGCACGCGACGGGGCGGGGTTCTTCGTGGAACCCACGGTGTTTGCCGGGCTCACCCCGAACATGACAATCGCGCGGGAAGAGATCTTTGGCCCTGTTCTTGGGATCTTGCCGGTGGCAAGCATGGACGAGGCTCTGCAACTGGCCGCCGACAGCGACTATGGCCTTCACGCCACCGTATTCACCCGCGACATCGACCGCGCGCTGCATATGGCGCGGCGTCTGCCCTGCGGCACGGTTTCCGTGAACGGGTTTTCCGAAGGGGACATCAAGACGCCTTTCGGCGGCTACAAGCGGTCCGGGTCGCTGGCGCGCGATAATGGCGTCGAGGCGATGGAGCAGTACCTTCAGACCAAGACGATCTGGATTTGCCAGGGAGCACCTGGATGATGCGCATTGCGCTCTGCTTTGATCTGAAAGGGGCGCAGATTGCCCGCTTGCGTGCGGGGATCGGTGACGCGGAACTGCAAGAGACGGGCGACCTTGAGGGCTGTCAGATCGCCTTTGGCAACCCACCGCCCGAGACGTTGGCCAATGCAGGGACCCTGACCTGGGTCCAGCTGGAATCCGTGGGGTTCGGGGAATACGCGGATCTGGACTGGCCCTTGCTTGGCCAACGCCTGACCCTAACCAACCTGGCCGGGTTTTTCGCCGACCCCGTTGCTGAAACCGCGCTTGCGGGGCTGCTGGCCTTGGGACGCGGGGTGGATCGGCTGGTGCGGCTGCAAGCCAGCCGGACATGGGAAGGCGACCCGATCCGCACGCGGCTGCGCCTGATGAAAGGCGCGCGGGTGGTGATGCTGGGCCATGGTGCGATCAACCGTCGGTTGGCAGAACTGCTGGCCCCCTTCGGTTGCCACATCGCCGCATTGACCAGTGCCACCACGACAGCCGATCTCGACGCCCTTCTCCCCAGGGCCGATGTTCTGGTGGCCACGGTTCCCGACACGCCATCCACGCGCGGATTGCTGTCGGCGGAGCGGTTGGCGCTGCTGCCGCCCCACGCGGTTCTGGCCAATCTGGGGCGCGGGTCGCTGCTGGATGAACCGGCGCTGGCTGACGCGCTGGTTGAGGGCCGACTTGCGGGGGCCGTTCTGGACGTGACCCAGGACGAACCCCTGCCGCCCGATCACCCGTTCTGGACCTGTCCCAACATCCTTTTGACCCAGCACAGCGGCGGCGGAACCGCCGATGAACTGGATCGCAAGATCGATGCCTTCCTGGCCAATCTCGCCCGCTATCGGGCGGGTCAGCCCTTGCAGGGCGTGGTCGACATGACCCGAGGTTACTGATGCCCAATATCAACAATATCCGCTGCGTTCTGCTCAGCTCTCCCTATGCCGATGCAGAGGACCCCGAAATCAAGGAATGCTTCCCCAACGGCCCCAAGCGCACCATCGGCATGGTCGAGGTGACGCTGGACAATGGCGTGACCGGCTTGGGAGAGGGCTATTTGGCCGTCTTCGCGCCCAAGGTGTTCGAGGCTATCGTTGACCTGTGCCGCCCGCAGGTGATGGGCAGGGACGGGTTCGACATTGCGGGCCGAGTGCGAGACCTGCGATCCTTGTGCGATTACTGGTCGCTGCAGGGGGCGGCGCGGCACGTCATCGCCGCGTTCGAGATCGCGTTGCAAGACGCCAAGGGCAAGAGCCTCGGAGTGCCCGTCTACGACCTGCTCGGCGGACCAATGGCGGACTCGATCCCGATCTACGGCTCGGGCGGGTGCTGTGACGCGAAACACCAGTTCCTGCGCGAACTGGACCTGCTCGAAAGCCTTGGCATCACCCGTTACAAGATCCGCGCGATCAAGACTGATATCCTGCGCACGGTCTGGGTGCTGGAAGAGTCCGGCAAGCGTGGCATCCAGGTGGGGGTCGACATGTGCCAGAACCTCGCCGATCCCCCGCAAGAGGTGGAGGACGTTGTAGACTACGTCGAGGCGGTTCATGCCCTGACCGATCAGCGGATGATCTTCGTGGAAGAGGCCATTGGCCCCGACGCGCCGGAAGGCTTTCGCGCATTGCGCGGGCGGATCGACGTGCCCGTTTGCGGCGGCGAAATCATCACCACGCCAAAGGAAATGATCGAACGGATCAATAGCGACGTCTACGATTTCGTACAGCCCGACGCTTCTGTCATGGGCGGAATTTCCGCCGTGATGGACGTGTTTGAGGCCGCGAAGGCCAAGGGCACGGATGTTGTCGTTCACGCCTGGGGCGGAGCGGCGGCGATCATGGCCAGCTACCACGCGGCCTTTGCGGCGGGGGGCAAGCTGGTGGAATACCCGATGCTCGACTTCCCGCTCGGGGCCGAGATGATCGGCGACCAGGGCCGGATCGTGGACGGGCAGCTTTTGCGGCCCACGGCGCCAGGGTTGGGCCTGACCCTGACGCCAGAGATGGAGGCGCGATATCCCTTCGATGAAACCGCGGTCTATTCCTGCGCGCTGATCGACTTTGGCCCGCCGCCTGACAGGTACTGGATGCGCGACAACTCGGGGGAGGGCGAATGATCGGCAAGCACTATATCGCGGGACAATGGACCGGCAGCGACAAGACCTTTCTGTCCGCCCCGGCGCATGGGCCATCGCAGGAATTCAGCGTCGGCACGCCCGATCTGGTCGAGATTGCCTGTTCCGCAGCCGAAGCCGCATTCGTCACCTATGCGCGCACCAGCGCCAAAGCGCGCGCCGAGTTTCTGAATGCCATCGCCGATGAGATCGAGGTGCGGGCGGAGGAGATCACCGAAACCGGTAGCCGCGAAACCGGTCTGCCGGAGGCGCGATTGCAGGGCGAGCGCGGGCGCACCACAGGGCAGTTGCGCCTGTTCGCCGAGCATATCCTGAAGGGCGAGCATCTGGACTTTCGACATGATCCGGCCATGCCTGACCGCCAGCCCCTGCCGCGCCCCGACCTGCGGATGATCCAGCGCCCGATTGGCCCCGTGGCCGTGTTCGGCGCGTCCAATTTCCCCTTGGCCTTCTCGGTGGCGGGGGGCGATACGGCCAGCGCCTTGGCGGCAGGGTGCCCCGTTGTCGTGAAAGGCCACAGCGCCCATCCCGGTACCAGCGAGATCGTGGCCCGCGCCATTGAAGCAGCCACCCTGGCATGCAACATGCCCACTGGCGTCTTTTCCTTGATCCAGGGGGGGCGCCGTGACGTGGGCATCGCGCTCGTCACCCACCCCCTGATCCGCGCGGTTGGTTTCACCGGTTCACTGACCGGGGGCAGGGCGCTCTTCGATCTGTGCGCCACGCGGCCCGATCCGATCCCGTTTTTCGGAGAGCTTGGATCGGTCAATCCGATGTTCATCCTGTCCGGTGCCCTCTCCGCACGATCCCGAGACATTGCGAGGGGCTGGGCCGCCTCGCTGACCATGGGGGCCGGGCAGTTCTGCACCAATCCCGGCGTCGCGATCGTTCCGGCCGGGGCCGAATCCACGGCCTTTGCCAAGGCGGCCAGTCAGGCCCTGTCAGCGACAAAGGCGCAAGTGATGCTGACCGACGGCATCGCACAAGCCTATCACGACGGGTGCGACCGGATCGGGCAGGGCGAAGGGGTGCAAGGGCTCTTGGTATCCTCCCGCCAGCCCCGAGAGGCAGCCCCCTGCCTCTATCGCACGACAGGCGCTGCGTTTCTTGCCAATCCCAGCTTGCAACACGAGGTCTTCGGCCCGCTTGGCCTGATCGTCGAGGTGGACGGGGTGCAGCAGATGAAACAGATCGCGGCGCAGCTGGAGGGGCAACTGACTTGCACCCTGCACATGGATGACTGCGATACGGACACGGCCCGCGCGCTGCTGCCCATTCTGGAGCGAAAGGCCGGGCGCATCTTGTTCAATGGCTTTCCGACGGGCGTCGAGGTTTGTGATGCGATGGTTCATGGCGGGCCTTACCCGGCCTCAACGAACTTTGGCCACACATCGGTTGGCACTCTTTCGATTCGCCGCTGGCTCTGTCCGGTTTGCTATCAGGACCTGCCCGAAACGCTGAGGCCGGACCTCACGGGGTGAACCTCCTGCCGGGGGGCGTCGCTGGTTTCAAGCCGGCAATGGGGTGGTGGAACATCTCGCCCTGATCGGCGACATGTTCGCCCATCGGCTGCCGCATCCGTCCCCGGACGCCCCATGCGCGGGCCATGCGCGACCCGGCGCAATGAAACCGGCCCCGATGTTCAACCATCGGGGCCGGTTTGCAGGTCTGTGCCGGGGACTACTCTGCCGGGGCCGCTGCCTCGGCAATATCCTCGTGTGTCGTTGGCAAGCCATGGCTGAGGCGTCGCCCATCGCGGTAGATCGCCTTGATAAGCGCCAGACCCATCAGCACCATCACTACGCTGAATGGCAGCGCCCCGATCACCATGGCGGTCTGGATCGCGCCCAATCCCCCCGCAATGATCAGGCCCCCGACGACAAGCGCCAGAGCTGCGCCCCAGAACAAGATGTGCGGACGCGCTTTCGGTCCCTCGTCGCCGGCCGCGTTGATCGTATTGATGATCAGGACCGCGCTGTCTGCCGAGGTGACGAGATAGGTCAGCAGCAAGATCACGACGATCACCGACATGATATAGGCCAGACCACCGTCAAGGATGACCGCCAGCATCGCGAACAGCTGATCGGATTGGCCCGCCCCTGTGATGGCGCCGTTGGCGTTGCCGTTCAGTTCCAGATCAATCGCGGTGCCTCCGACAAGTGCGAACCAGACGAAACACATGAGCGCGGGGATGATCATCGCGCCCAGGACATATTCGCGGATCGTGCGGCCCTTGGAGATCCGCGCAAGGAACACGCCCACAAAGGGCGCAAAGGCAATCCACCAGGCCCAATAGAAGATGGTCCAACCGCCTTGCCAGCCGGACAGCGCGTCGCCTGTCTCCGTGCCATCCGCAGACCAGACGGTGAAAATGTTGCCCGGAATGGAAACCACATAATCGAAGATGCCAAGCACCAGGGCCTGCAACCCGAAGAAGGTCGAACCGAACACCAGGAAAAAGGCCAGGATGAAAAAGCTCAGCCCCATGTTGATGTTCGACAGCCACTTGATCCCCTTGCCAACACCCGACAGCGCCGACAGCGTCGAGGCCCCCATGATCACAAGCAGCGCGGCGATGATCCCCATGGTCGACGAGCTTTGCGTGCCATCGGCAGCGGTCGTGTACAGCCAATCGCCAACGCCGATCCTGGACAGGCCGGCGATGAACTGCTCCACCCCGAAGCCGAGCGTTTGGGCGACGCCCAGCACGGTCGCGACGACGGCAACCACATCCACCGTATGACCCACGGGTCCCGACAGCTTCTTGCCGAAAATCGGTGTCAGCGCAGAGCGGATCGTCAGCGGCAAGCCACGGCGATACGAGAAATAGCCCAGGGCCAGCCCGACGATCGCGTAGGAGGCCCAGGCGGCCAACCCCCAATGGGTGAAGGACCAAATATAGGCATCGCGGACGTTTCCGGCCGTGCTGCCCTCGGTCAGACCCTGAATGGTCGCGGGGTTGGTGGCAAAATGATACATCGGTTCGGCGGTTGCGAAGGTCAGCATCCCGATGCCGATCCCGGCTCCGAACATCATCGAGAACCATGAGAAGTTCGAGAATTCCGGTCGGTCGTCGGCCAGCCCAAGCCGCAGCTTGCCTGCCGTTGGCCAAAGCGCCAGCGCGAAGCACAAGATGACGAAGAACGCCATCACGTAGACATACCAATAGCTGAACGTCGCAAGGATCACGCTGTTCATCGCGCCCAGCACCGACGCGGCCTGATCCGGAAAGGCGATCGCCCACAAAATGAGACCGCCAACCACGATTTTTGCGGTGATCGTGACGTCCTTCGTGAACCCCCGGTAGAAGCCCGAGGCAGAGACCTTGATTGGCAAGTTCGTGACGGGTGGTTTTACGGGCATCGTGTTCCCTTTCCGTTTGCAGATCTTTACCGTGACATCCCTCGCGAATGCCCCGAACCGCCTGCTGTAAAGACATTCTAATGCAAAAACGCCAATAAATACAGGGGTGGGGGCGACGGCTGGATGTTTCGGGGCTGACTGCTGGGGAAATGGCAGGTCTTTGCCGGGGGGCTCGAAACGTCTTTGCGCCAGGCCTGCAATGGGCGCGCAGGGTTCGGATCAGCGCCGGATATTCGCGGGTCCGACCGGACGTTCGGAGCGCTCCGCGCGCAGCCGAATCCTGTTTCGTTTTCCGGTTTTCGGTCCGTGCTGGTCGCGCAGGCGGTCCCCATTCCGGTCGCGGCGCAGGTCTTCGGTCTTGCATTCCCCGGCCCGGACGGCGAGCAATGGGCGAAACGTTTTATCGGGCGGGCGCCGGACGGCGTGGTGGGCGCATTTTGCCTTACGCACTTCAGGTTTTTGATTGGATGATGACATGCTGACATCGGCGTTGGGATACGGAGGCGCGTTCAGTGCGCCTCATCGTGCGGCGGCTCTTGCAGGACGGGACATTCTGGATGCCGGAGGCACGGCCATCGAGGCGATGGTGGCGGCAGCCGCGGCCGTTGCGGTGGCCTATCCGCATATGAACGGGATCGGGGGCGACGGATTTTGGCTGATCCACCGCCCCGACGAGACGCCGATCGGAATCTCGGGCTGCGGACGGGCCGCGGGCCTTGCGACGCCGGACTGGTATGCCGAACGTGGCGTGACCGATGCCTTGCCCGCGCGCGGCCCTCTGGCGGCGCTGACCGTTCCGGGGACGATCGACGGATGGGCCAGGGCGCTGGAACTGGTGCCGGCCGCCCGGCGCATGCCGTTGTCGCAGTTGCTTGCGCCGGCGATCGCATTGGCGCGCGACGGGATTGCCGTCACGGCAAACCAGTCCAACACAACCGCGGCCAAGCTTGACGGTCTCAAGGGGGTCGAAGGCTTTGACGCCGCGTTCCTGGTTGATGGCCATCCGCCCGAACCGGGCTATCGACTTCGCCAATGGGCGCTGGGCGACACGTTGGAGCGCCTGTCCGAAGCTGGCCTGGACGACTACTATCGCGGAGAGATCGCCACCACCCATGCGCGGTTCTTGCAAGATATGGGCAGCCCGCTGCGGCTTGACGATTTCCACCGGTTTGCCGCGGAACGGGTGACGCCCTTGACCGTCTCCACGGAGGCGGGGCAACTCTATAACATGATCGCCCCGACACAGGGTGTGTCGTCTCTCATGATCCTGGCCCTGTTCGAGAGGCTGGGGGTTCAGGCCGGCGAAGGGTTCGACCACCTGCACGGCCTGATCGAGGCGACAAAACAGGCCTTCATTCAACGCAATGCCGAATTGGGCGACCCCGATCACATGGAGAGCCCCGCACAAGACTGGCTCGAGGGCGCGCACCTGGACCGGCTGGCCGCGCGCATTGATCCCGAGGTGGCGCTGCCATGGCCCCATGTGGCCAAACCGGGTGATACGATCTGGATGGGGGCGGCGGACCGGGACGGCACCGTTGTCAGCTTCATCCAGTCGGTGTTCTGGGAATTCGGGTCGGGCCTGACCTGCGCCGATACGGGGGTGTATTTCCAGAACCGCGGCGCGGGGTTTTCCCTGTCGCCAGGGCCGAACCAGGTCGGCCCCTATCGCCGCCCGTTCCACACGCTGAACCCCGCGCTTGCGCAGTTGTCCGACGGCCGGATCATGTCCTACGGCACCATGGGCGGCGAGGGGCAGCCGCAAACCCAGGCGGCCGTCTTCACGCGACACGTGCTGTTCGGGCAGGACCTGCAAGAGGCGGTGACTGCGCCGCGCTGGTTGCTGGGCAAGACATGGGGCGATGCGACCACCACGCTCAAGCTCGAAGACCGGTTCGATCCGGATCTTGTCGCGGCTCTGGTCGAGGCCGGCCACCAGGTCGAGATGATCGCGCCGTTTTCCGATCTTGCGGGGCATGCGGGCGCGGTGGTTCTGCACCCGTCAGGCCTTATGGAATCCGCATCCGATCCGCGCGCCGACGGCGCGGCCATCGCGTTCTGAGCGGAGCGCCTCAGCCCCGTTTCAGCATCTGAAAACGCTATTGAAAGCATCGCGTGCCGCCGTTCGGGGCAGCACGCGGGGCAGGGTGCTCAGCTGTGGGCGAATACGCCCCCGGCCGCGGCATCCGCCATCGTCATCGGCAGTTCATCGGCAGCCTTTGCCCGGATGTCCGCAACGCGTGCCTGCGCCGCCTGCGCGGTCGCTTCATCCGGATATTCGGTGATGACCGAAAAGGCCAGGTCGCCGGTCCGGACCATCTGAACCCGTGAGGCGCCGACCGACATGATCAGAGGGACGAACTTGTCGCGCGCGATCGCTTCCAGCGCGTCGTTCCATTCGGTCGTCGTCCAGTGCGAAATGCTTGCATAGGCCACGATATCATCCAATCCATATTAAAAAACCAAGTGTCGCACGAAACGCGGTGTGGCCCTAACACATTCGAAGGTGCGCGAACCGTCCAGGGGCAGATTGCATTTGCGCTCGGTATACAACGGATAACAGGATGTCAGATGGTGGGCGAAATCTGCACGGTCTTTTGGAATAACGGGCCCGGCCATGGCATCGGCAGATTTAATTGGTCGAAATGTCCGGAGATATGTGGCTTTTTGGTATCCAATTAATCTCAATCGATTCACAATATTGGTGATTTCGCGCAAATTCGGTAATTGAATTCCAAAGTTTCGAAAAGGAATCACGAAATGATCCGTTCTCTAATTGCCGTCGGTCTTACCGTTGTGGGATCTCATGCCGCTGTTGCGGGGGGCGTGGTACCCTCCGAGATCGTCCCTGTTGTCGTGGCGCCCGCCGACGACCCGTTTGACGGGTTTTACGGCGGCTTGAGCCTAGGCACCGTGCAGGGTGATGTCACGGATGTCGGCACCGCCACGACCTTTGCCTTCAATGACGGCACGGCCTATGGCGGGTTTCTGGGCTACAATTTCCAGAATGGTGCGCTCGTCTTGGGTGGCGAGGCGCGCATTCTGCGATTCAATGATCACGATTACTCGGGTGTGACGGTTGGCGCCGCCCCTGTCCCCGTTTTTGCGGAGCTCGAAGGTGTCACCGATCTCCGCGGGCGCGTTGGCTATGCGTTCGGGGACGTCATGGTCTACGGTGCGGCGGGTTGGTCCTGGGGCACTTTGAACGCATTCGGAACCGACACCGATGTCGACGGTCACAATGTCGGCCTCGGCATCGAATACAATGTCAATGAAAGTATTTTCGTTGGTTTCGACTACACGAACCGAGATCTGTCGGGCGTTAACGCCACTGACGAATACGAGGTAGACAACTCAACCGCGACGCTGAGGGTCGGTTTCCGTTTCTGAAGACACCCCGCAGCGCTGGTGCGCTGTGCCGGTCACCTTTTAAACGCCCCGGTCGATTGCGACCGGGGCGTTTTTTGACATGTGGGGACAGTCGCGAATCCCGGTTTCCCGTGGGTGAATCGGCCCGAGTGAGACCCGTGCAGCCTGTGTAGCGCACCCCGACCCAATCCTTAACGGGCCGAGTGACGCCCAAAAAACGGGCACAAGACGCGGGATGCGTCGTGAAATCCGGCGTTGCGGCGCATGGCGCCCGGTCCACCTTGCTGCGACTTTGACCAAGGCAAAGCCGGTCGCGCAGCTTTGGAGTGCGCAGAGCGTTTAGGGTTCCGCCTGGATGACACCATGTCCAGGGCCTGGTCCGAGAAATGCAGCCGCCCCGGCAAATTCCGGTGCGGTACACGGCGGGCCAAAATCCCGGGAGAGCACTGCGCACCATGTTCGGCCGCTCCCCTGACGCATCCATTCCCCGGTCGGACGCTCAATCGGATCCGTTCGGAGGAACCCAGATGACTAAATTCGCACTTGCCGCCACCACCGCCCTCACCGTCGCCCTGGCGCCGGGATTTGCAACTGCACAGGACCGCACCGAATTCAGTGTGGCGTGGTCCATCTACGTGGGCTGGATGCCCTGGGGCTACCTGGAAGACAGCGGTATCATGGACCGTTGGGCCGACCGCTACGGCATCAGCGTCGATATCGTGCAGATCAATGACTACGTGGAATCGATCAACCTCTACACCGCCGGTGAATTCGACGGTGTCAGCGCCACGAACATGGATACCCTGTCGATCCCGTCCGGGTCGGGCGTGGACACCACCGCGCTGATCGTCGGTGATTTCTCGAACGGCAATGATGCCGTGATCCTGAAGGGGGAGGGCACGCTGGAAGACCTGGCCGGCATGCCGGTCAACCTCGTGGAATTGTCGGTGTCGCACTACCTGCTGGCGCGCGGTCTCGACAGTGTCGGGCTGGCCGAAAGCGATCTGGACGGGGTGATCAACACCTCGGATGCCGACATGATCGCGGCCTTCGCCACGGATGATGTGCAGGCCGTCGTCACCTGGAACCCGCTTGTGTCCACGATCATGGAAGACCCGAACGCCAACATGCTGTTCGACAGCTCCGACATCCCCGGCGAGATCATCGACATGATGGTGGTGAACACCGAAGTGCTGGAGGCAAACCCCGATTTCGGCCGCGCGCTGGTCGGGGCCTGGTACGAACTGATGGCGATCATGTCATCCGACACCGAAGAAGGCATCGCCGCACGCACGGCCATGGCCGAAGCATCGGGCACCGATCTGGCGGGCTATGATGCCCAGTTGGCCTCGACCCAGATGTTCTGGGATCCCGCCGACGCGGTGGCATTCGTCGAAAGCCCCGCCTTGCCCGAAACGATGGTCAACGTGGCGGAGTTCCTGTTTGATCGCGGCATTCTGGGTGAAGGCGCACCAAGCGCGGATTTCGTGGGCGTGGAATACCCCGACGGATCGGTCACGGGCGATCCCGCCAATGTGCAGCTGCGCTTTGACACCACCTACATGAGCATGGCCGCCGAAGGCGGGCTGTGAGCGACGGGCAGGGCGGGCAAGACCATGCGCTGGATCAATCGACGCCCGGGCCCTGTGGCCCGCGTGGGTCTGGCCGCCCTGCCATTTCTGTTGGTGTTCATGGCGTATTCCGCCGGCTCTGCCGCGCGGTTGGCCGAGAACCCGCAAGATCGCATTCTTCCCGCGCCCTCGACCCTGGCGTCCACCGCGTGGCGATTGTTGACGGAACCCGACCGGCGGTCGGGAGATATCCTGTTCTGGGGCGACACGGCATCCAGCCTGACGCTGTTGGGCCTCGGTGTTGGGATTGCCGCGCTGATCGGGCTTGGTTTCGGGCTGGCCATCGGGTTGATCCCCCTGGTGCGCACCACCTTGCAGGGCTTCGTGTCGGTCATCTCGATGATCCCGCCGCTGGCGATCTTGCCCATTCTCTTCATCACGCTGGGGGTGGGGGATACCGCCAAGGTGGCGCTGATCGCCATCGGCATCACGCCCTTCTTGATCCGTGATCTGACGGCGCGCACGCTGGAGTTGCCGCAAGAACAGATCGTCAAGGCGCAGACCCTTGGGGCCTCGTCGCTTTCCATCGCGGTCTCGGTCGCGCTGCCGCAGATCATGCCGCGCCTGATTTCGGCGGTGCGCCTG
>CAYWTM010000060.1:0-19783 GCA_964460185.1 uncultured Roseicyclus sp.
TCTTGCCGATGTCGTGGATGTCTCCCTTCACCGTGCCGATCACCATCTTGCCCACGCGCGGCGCGCCGGTTTCCACCAGCAGCGGTTTGAGGATGGCCATGCCGCCCTTCATCGCGTTGGCGGCCATCAGGACCTCGGGGACGAACAAGATGCCGTCGCGGAAATCGTTGCCGACGATGGTCATCCCGCCAACCAGCGCCTTGGTCAGAACGTCGTAGGGTGTCCACTTGCGTTCCAGAAGGATGTTCACGCCTTCCTCGATCTCTTCTTTCAGACCATCGTACAGGTCATCGAACATCTGCTGGACAAGTTCATCATCATCCAGATCGCTCAGGATGATGTCTTCGTCTTCTTCAGACATGGCGCGTCTCCTTGACATGCGGCTGCGCGCGATGGGGCGCGTTGATCAAAACACCTATTCGAATTCGGAATGCAGACATGGCGATTTGCGACATCGCCCTTTCCGAGGGCGACCTGCACTTGCAGATGTTCCACATTTGTTCCATATTGGGCGGATGCAACGGCATACCGACCCCCAGACTGCGGTTTCGCAGGCCCGTCGCAAGGGGCGCGCGTCGGCCACCAACAGGCCGGGCCGGTTTGAACGGTTCGACAGGGTGGCCGTTGATGACGGGTGGGACGGCGGCGGTGACATGGGCGACGACGATCTGCCGCTCCTGCGCACCGAGGTATCCGAAGAGGTGCCGCGCCGGGTGATCACGCGCAACACCTCTCCCGATCTGAGTTTCGATCGCTCCATCAACCCCTATCGAGGGTGCGAGCATGGATGCATCTACTGTTTCGCGCGGCCGAGCCATGCGTATCTGGGGCTGTCGCCCGGACTGGATTTCGAAACCCGCCTGGTGGCGCGCCCGGATGCACCGCGGGTGCTGGAGACGGAGTTGAGGCAAAAGGCCTACGTGCCCGGAGTCATCGCGATCGGGACCAACACCGATCCCTACCAGCCCATCGAACGCGACCGAGGCATCATGCGCGGCGTCTTGCAGGTGCTGTCGGCGTATCGCCACCCGGTCGCGGTGGTCACCAAGGGCGCGCTGGTGGAGCGCGATGCCGATATTCTGGGCGAGATGGGACAGGTCGGCCTGGCACGGGTGGGAATATCCGTGACCACGCTCGACCCGGAATTGTCGCGCCGGATGGAACCGCGCTGTCCCGGACCCAAACGCCGCCTGCAAATGATCGAGACGCTGTCGCGCGCCGGCGTGCCGGTCCGGGTGATGGCCGCGCCCCTGGTGCCGGGGCTGACGGACCATGAGCTTGAGGCGATCTTGCGCGCCGCGCGGGATGCGGGCGCGGTGGCGGCGAGCACGATTCCGTTGCGATTGCCCCGCGAGGTGTCGGCGCTGTGGCAGGCGTGGCTGGCGGAGAACTACCCCGATCGGCAAAATCGCGTGATGTCCAAGCTGCGCGAGATGCATGGAGGGCGCGATTATGACCCCCAGTGGGGCAAGCGGATGGCCGGGGAAGGGATCTGGGCCGACCTGATCCAGCAACGGTTCAAACGCGCTGTGCGCGAGCTGAGCCTTGCGGTCCGGATGGCGCCCCTGCGTTGCGACCTGTTCCACAGACCGGCGCGTGCGGGCGACCAGCTGAGCCTGTTCTGAGGGACTTGGGCGGCGAAGAGTTTTGCAAAACTCTTCCCACGCCCTTGCAAGGGCGTGCCCCAAAGCCTTGCAAGGCTTTGGGCAGTCTTTTGCAAAAGACTGTGCGGCGTCAGTCGAGCACGCGTAGGGGTTCGGCGTTACAGAACACGACCACCTGGCCGCCATTGACCACCGCGCGGTATCCGCGGCGCTTGAGTTCATGACGAAAGCGGGGCCATCCCACGATACGTTCCACATCGCGCGCCTTGCGTCGCACGACCCGACCTTGCGCGGCGGCGCGGGCCGAGAACAGGTGGGTAATCCATCTGTCCGCATCGACCGGGCTGGGGGTTTGGTTCGCGACTGAAAACAGGTCATCCATGCGTCGCAGACTGACTGTGACGGGGTTAACATACGGTTACCTTGCCGTGCGGGGGCTGCGGGGACGGGATGGAAGGGGCGTCATCCCCGCCCCCGGCGGCGGCTTGTGCGCTCGCGGGTCGGCCCAAGCCCGTCGGTCCCGTCCGAATCCGACGAAAACCCGCCAAGCGCTTCGGTGATCTGGTCGAGGGTCGGGGCCGCGCCACGCGGCGTGTCCTCCAGCGCCTGGCGCATGGCGCGCAGGTGATCGGGCGTGGTGCCGCAGCAGCCCCCGATGATCGTGGCGCCGCTGTCGCGTGCCAGAACCGCGTAGCGGGCCATCAACTCGGGGGTGCCATCATAGTGGATGTGGCCGTCCACATATTTCGGAATGCCCGCGTTGCCCTTGGCGATGATGGGGCGTTGGGATCCCGCCGCCCGGAATCCCAGGACCGTGCGCAGCAGGTCCGAGGCCCCCACGCCGCAATTGGCGCCATAGGCCAGAGGGGCGTGATCCAGGGTTTCGACCATCTCGCTCATCGCGGCCGAGGTCATGCCCATCATGGTGCGGCCCGCGGTGTCAAAGCTCATGGTGCCGCAATAGGGCATGCCTGCCATCGCGGCGGCCTGGGCGGCGGCGGCATATTCCTCGGGTGCCGATATCGTCTCGACCCACAGCACATCGGCCCCGCCATCACGCAGACCTTCGGCCTGTTCATGGAACATCTCGACCGCCGCCTCATGGGTCAGCGGGCCCATGGGCGCCATGATCTCGCCGGTCGGGCCCATCGATCCTGCCACGATGACGGTGCGACCGGCCGCGTCGGCCACGTCGCGCCCGATCTCGGCGGCGCGCTTGTTCAACTCATAGGCCCGGTCCTGCGCATTGTGCAGTTTCAGCCGCGCCCGCGTGCCGCCGAAGGAATTGGTCAGGAACAGGTCCGATCCCGCATCGACCGCGCCCTGATACAGCGCCGCGATACGGTCCGGGTGCTCTTCGTTCCACAATTCCGGCGCGTCGCCCGATTGCAGCCCCATGTTGAACAGGGTCGTTCCGGTCGCGCCATCGGCCAGCAACCAGTCGCGTGTCAGCAAAAGCTCGTCGAGTGCGTGTGTCACGGGGCAGCCCTCCGGGGCGTGGGTTTGATCCGGGCGATGGCCGTCTGGCCATGCGCATGGGGTCATCTGCCGCGCGCGCGCGACATGAGCAAGGCTCAAAATTTGCATGAAGATTATGAATTGCCCTCAGGTGGCCGGGCAATCCGCCCTAAATCGGACAAGATTCGTTGCAAGGTTCGGGGACATGAAGGTCGACGTGCCCCATGCTCCGGTATCCGCCATGCGGGTTGCCTTGTTCGTGGATGGTGAAAACCTGTCCCACACCCTTGCCGAAGAAATCGTGTCGGTTGTCGATGGTCTGGGGGGGCGGGGTCTGCGCCGGGTCTACGGCGATGCCACGCGCATGACCGGTTGGCGCATGCAAGGCACGTTGCAGATCGTGGACAGCGCCCAGGGAAAAAATGCGGCCGACCTTCTGCTGTCCATCGAAGCGATGGAAGCGGCGCTTGTCGGTGGGGAACGGGCGATTGCCATAGCCAGTGGTGACCGGGATTTTTCGCATCTTGCAAGAAAGCTTGCCGAACACGGTGTGCGGGTGATCGGTATCGGTTCGGCCGGTCCGGACTGCGGGTTTCGCAAGGCCTGCAGTGACTATCGGAACATCGGGAAGCCCGGAATCTCCATCGAAGCGCCGGCAGGGCGCGAGATTGACCCCGGCACGCTGACGCGGTGGATCGAAACAGTAATCGGCCAGGCTGACGGGCAGCGCGTGAGTCTGAGCAGTCTCGGCAAGGTCATGAGAGAACGGCATTGCATCACGAAAGCGGATCTTCCGACCGGCACCTGGAAAACCTATCTTGCCGAACATCCGCGGTTCGAAGTCGATGGCGCCGACGAAGCGCATCTTGCCAAGAAAAAGCCCGCGCAAGGCGCGAGCTCTTGATCGTGAATTGATGGTGCGATGCGTCGGCCTCAGATCTCGGTCATCAGCTGGCCCTTGGCCACGGCCAGAAGCTCTTCGTATTTCGCGCGGACTTCGGCCTCGCTGACACGGTCGCCCAGGTCGCCCAGAACCTTGCGCATCACGTCCTCGTGGCCGGCTTCCTCGAAATCGGCCTTCACGACCTCCTTGGCGTACTCGACCGCTTCGGCGTCGGATTTGCCCAGGGTCTCGGCCACCCAAAGGCCCATCAGCTTGTTGCGCCGCGCTTCGGCCTTGAACTGCATCTCGGCATCATGGGCGAACTTGTTCTCGAACGCGTGCTCGCGGTCATCGAATGTGGACATCGGGATCTTCCTTTTTCGGTCAATGGCCTGTTGAATACGAGTGTAAGGGCCTCGGGTGCGGGGCTGCAAGAGATACCCATTCGGTTTGCTTGCGACACAGCGCGCTTTGCCCTATAGGCCCGAACATGTTCACGGCGCGTGCAACCCGCGCCCCATCAAGCAGCCGGAGACAGCATGGCACGCCGCAAGAAGGTCTATGAAGGCAAGGCCAAGATCCTCTATGAAGGTCCGGAGCCCGGCACGTTGGTGCAGTATTTCAAGGATGATGCCACCGCGTTCAACGCCGAAAAGCGGGCGACGATCGACGGCAAGGGCGTGTTGAACAATCGCCTGAGCGAATACTTCATGACCGGCCTGAACGCGATTGGTGTTCCCACGCATTTCATGAAGCGTCTCAACATGCGCGAGCAATTGATCCGGGCCGTGGAAATCATTCCGCTCGAGGTCGTCGTGCGCAACGTGGCGGCCGGATCCATCTGCAAGCGTCTCGGGATCGAGGAAGGCACACCGATGCCGCGGCCCATCGTCGAGTTCTATTTCAAGAACGACGAATTGGGCGATCCGCTGGTCAGCGAGGAACATATCATCGCCTTCGGCTGGGCCACCCAGCAGGACCTGGACGACATGGTCAGCCTGGCGCTGCGGGTCAATGATTTCCTGTCCGGGCTGATGCTGGGCGTCCGCATCAAGCTGGTGGATTTCAAGATCGAGATCGGGCGCGTCTGGGATGGCGACTACATGCGGCTGATCGTGGCCGACGAAATCAGCCCCGACAGCTGCCGTCTGTGGGATATCGAGACCGGCCAGAAATTCGACAAGGACGTGTTCCGCCGCGATCTGGGCGATCTGGCCGTCGCCTATACCGAGGTGGCGCGCCGTCTGGGGGTGATGCCGCAGGGAAACACCGGCGTCACCAAACCGACTTTGATCAACTGAATGCGCGGCCCGTCCATGGCGGGCCGTGCGTGGTTTTGGAAAGATGAAGGCAAGGCGATGAAGGCAACCGTGACCGTGATGCTGAAACAGGGCGTTCTCGACCCGCAGGGCGAAGCCGTGAAATCGGCGCTTGGAACGCTGGGGTTCGGCGGCATCCAGGGCGTCCGGCAGGGCAAGGTCATCGAACTTGATCTGGCCGATGGCACCACCGAGGCCGATGTGACCGCCATGTGCGAAAAGCTTCTGGCGAACACGGTGATCGAAAGCTACCGGGTGGAGATCGGCGCGTGAAAGCGGCTGTCCTCGTCTTTCCCGGATCCAACTGCGACCGCGATCTGGCGGTGGCCTTTCAGCAGGCCGGGTTTTCGGTCGACATGGTCTGGCACAAGGATACGGGCCTGCCCGACGGGATCGATATCGTCGGTGTGCCGGGCGGTTTTTCCTATGGCGATTACCTGCGATGTGGCGCGATCGCGGCGCAATCGCCGATCATGCGGGCGGTCGCGGACCACGCGGGCCGGGGCGGGTATGTCCTGGGCATCTGCAACGGATTTCAGGTCTTGTGTGAAACGCGTCTCTTGCCCGGTGCCCTGATGCGCAACGCGGGGCTGAAATTCGTCTGCCGGATGCAGGGCCTGACCGTCAAGACCGCCGACAGCGCCTTTACCGCGGGGTATGCGGCAGGGCAGGCCATTGATGTGCCGATCGCCCATCACGACGGCAATTACGTGATCGATGCCGACGGGCTGGCCCATCTTGAGGGCGAGGACCGTATCGCCTTCACCTATCGCGGCAATCCGAACGGGGCCGTGGCCGATATCGCCGGGGTGCTGAGCGCCAACCGGCGGGTTCTGGGGCTGATGCCGCATCCCGAACGGGTGGTGGATGCGTCCCATGGCGGAACCGACGGCGCGGCAATGTTCACGTCGCTGGCCGACACGCTCGTGACGGCCTGAGGCGCGCGCAAGGCTTGAGCCGCTGCGTCGGGCTGCCTAGTGTCTGTCCATGAGTCTCATTGATCCCTCGCAGGCAGTTGATCGGTTGGCGCGCCGTCGCGCGTGGCTTGTGCGCGGCGTTTTCACGGCGGTCCTGGTGCTGGCCATATCGGTTGTCTGGGTCACCAATTCGTGGCTGACCGCACGCTTTACCGAGACGACGCGCAACCGCGCCGAGCTGCGTCTGGCGATCTATTCGGGCAGTGTGCATTCCGAATTGCAGCGCCATTTCGTGGTGCCGCTGTTGTTGTCGCGCGACCCCGTTCTGATCCGCTCGCTGGAACAGGTCAGTTACGCGGATACCTCTGCCCGACTGATTTCGTATGTCGAGGAAATCGACGCGGCGTCGCTGGTGCTTCTGGACAACGAGGGTCGGATTGTTGCGGCCACGGACCGGCAGCGACTGGGCGAATTGCGCAACTCCGAACCCTTCTTCGTAGAGGCATCACGGTCGTCGGATACCGTGTTTACCTCAAATGAACCGGAAACGGGGCGCTTTGATTTCACGTTCTCCCGCGCGATGCGCGACAGCGACAACCGGCTTCTGGGGGTGATCCTGGTCGAGGTCGACCTGGTGCGGATCGTCGATCGGTGGCGCGGCACGACCGAAGCCGTTTTCGTGACCAACAGCGAGGGCGCCATCATCTTGTCGACCGAGCAACGCTGGCGTGGCCGGACCGAGGCCGAGGCGCTGGCCCTGCAGCCACCGCGCACCGCGATACAGCGTGCCATAGACGCGACGGGGGATTTCGCATTCGGCGAGCCGGACCGCAACTTTTTCGGATCCGACACGCTGCGATTGGAGGGCCGCATTCCGTTCCGCGGTTGGCGGATCGTCAGCTACACGGCCTATACCTCGGTTCGGGAGCGCGTGAACTCGGTTCTGGCGCTGGAGATCATGGGATTCGCGCTACTGCTGGCGGGGGGATTCTATGTTTTGAGCCGCCGCTCCCGGCTGCAATCGGTGCGGCTGGCGCGGGAATCGGCAGAGCTTCGCCGTCTCAACGTGCGCCTGCAGCGGGAAATCGCCGAGCGGCAGAAGGCCGAAAAGAACCTCGAGGAGGCCGAACAGAGCCTCGCACAGAGCCAGAAACTTGCCGCCCTGGGCGAGATGTCCGCCGCCGTCAGCCACGAGCTGAACCAGCCGCTGGCGGCGATGAAGACCTACCTGGCGGGTGCTCAGCTTTTGCTGCAGCGCCGGCGCGTCGACGAGGCGGCCTCGTCGTTCCAGCGGATCGACGACCTGATCGAACGGATGGGCGCGATCACCCGGCAGCTAAAATCCTATGCAAGAAAGGGCGGGGAAGGGTTCGAGCCCGTGGATCTGCGCGACGCGCTGAAGGGCGCCCTCACCATGATGGAGCCGCAGTTGCGCACCACGCGCGTGGCGATCACCCAATCCCTGCCGCGTCGCCCGGTCATGGTCATGGCCGACAGGTTGCGTCTGGAACAGGTCATCATCAACCTGCTCAGGAATGCGCTGGATGCGATGAAGGATGTCGACAACCGCGAACTCGACCTGCTGATCGCCGAGGGGGATGATGCCGTTTTGACGGTGCGCGACAGCGGCAAGGGGATTGACGATCTCGAGGCTTTGTTCGAGCCATTCTACACGACCAAGAAAGCCGGCGAAGGTGTGGGGCTTGGCCTCGCCATCTCATCGGGCATCGTGAGCAATTTCGGCGGCCGGCTGACGGCCCGGAATGCCGACTCCGGAGGCGCGGTGTTCGAGATCAGGCTGCCCTTGATCGGGAATGCGACCGAGGCGGCCCAATGACAACGGAAGGAAACCCGCGATGAAGATTGCGATCGTGGATGATGAGCAGGACATGCGGCAATCGATCAGCCAGTGGCTGGCGCTGTCGGGATTCGAGACCGAGACCTATTCCAGCGCCGAGGACGCGTTGAAGGCGATCAACTCGGATTATGCCGGTGTTGTCGTGACCGATGTGAAGATGCCCGGAATGGACGGCATGGCCTTTCTCAAGCGCCTGATGGGCGTCGATAGCGGCCTGCCAGTGATCTTGATCACCGGCCATGGCGATGTGCCCATGGCGGTCGAGGCGATGCGGATCGGGGCCTATGATTTCCTTGAAAAGCCGTTCAACCCCGACCGGATGACGGAACTGGCCAAGCGCGCCAGCCAGCAGCGCCGCCTGACGCTCGACAACCGGGCCCTGCGCCGGGAACTGAGTGACGGCACCGTCCTGATGCGCAAGCTGATCGGCTCGTCGCCCGTGATGGAACGGCTGCGCGAGGATATCCTCGACCTGGGGCAGGCCGACGGCCATGTGCTGATCGTGGGCGAGACAGGCACCGGCAAGACGCTGGTGGCCCATGCGCTGCATGCGGTGGGCCCGCGCGCCGGAAAATCCTTTGTGACGCTGTCCTGTGCGGCCCATGACGAGACCTCGCTGGGGGCCATCTTGTTCGGCCCCGTGGGTGAAAACCAGGACAAGCCGCTGATCGAACAGGCGCGCGGTGGCACACTGGTCCTGGAAGATGTCGAAAGCCTGCCGCAGGCGCTGCAGGCGCGTCTTCTGACGTCGATCAATGAACAGGGCACGCCGGCGGAAACGCGCATCGTGGCCATCTGCAATGCGCCCGAGCCCGAAAGCTGCGAGGCGTCGCTGCGCCCCGATCTGTTCTATCGTCTGGCGGCCATGCGGATCGACCTGCCGCCCCTGCGCCAGCGGGGCGAGGATATCTTGACGCTGTTCACCCGCTTTGGCGAACAATTCGCCGAGGAATACGGCACCGACTCGCCGCAGGTCACCGCCCAGGAAGCCGCGCAACTGTTGCAGGCGCCATGGCCCGGCAATGTGCGCCAGCTGATCAATATCGCCGAACGCGCGATCTTGCAGCAGCGCCGGGGGTCCGGGTCCATCGCGTCGCTCCTGATGGCCGACAACGCCGAAATCGCCCCGCAGGCCATCGGCGAGGGCAAGCCGCTCAAGGAATATGTCGAGGCGTTCGAGAGGATGCTGATCGACAACACCATGCGCCGCCATCGCGGCTCCATCGCGTCGGTGATGGACGAGTTGTGCCTGCCACGCCGGACCCTGAACGAAAAGATGGCCAAGTACGGGCTCAGCCGGTCGGACTACCTGTGAGCAGTGGCATTGCGGGGGTGGGGCCGTTGTTCGGGGCTGCATTGATCGCGACGGGACGCGCCACGCTGATCGGCCCGGGCCCTGGCCGGCCCGGCGTGGTGGGGGCCGACGGCCAGGCGCGACGATCGCCGGGCCAGCCGCGGTGTCCGGTCAAAAACCCGATATCGCACAAATGCCCATTGTCATCCTGTCACACCTTCCCTTAGTGTGGCGGGGCTGGCCATTGGTCGGCTGTATCAGGTTCTCTGCACCTCTAGGTTCGCTGGCTAAATCGCCGCGACGGGGCACGCAGGTCAATCGGGTCAAGACCCCAAAAACGTCATGACCCACCCGGAAACGCCCCTTTAATCAGGGGCTTATGGGGTCGCAGCGGGACCGCCCGCCAGACCCGGAGACAGACGCGATGCACCTGTTGGGCGCACAAATCGGCGGACGGACAAGGGCCATGGCCCCCGTCTCCGCGCCCCCATGCCTCGCGCTAACAACACATCGCGACGCGGTTCTTGACCCCGGGGGCCTCGCGCCACCCGGGCAACCAGCGCTGTCGCGGGCAAGGACATCATGGCGAAGAAAATGCTTATCGATGCCACGCATCCCGAGGAAACTCGGGTTGTCGTGGCGGACGGATCCAAGGTCGAGGAGTTCGATTTTGAGTCGCTGAACAAGCGGCAGCTGGCAGGAAACATATATCTGGCAAAGGTCACGCGGGTCGAACCCTCGCTGCAGGCCGCCTTTGTGGACTATGGTGGCAACCGCCACGGGTTCCTCGCATTCTCGGAAATCCACCCCGATTACTACCAGATCCCGGTCGCGGACCGCGAGGCCTTGCTGGCCGAGGAACGCGCCTATGCCGAACAGCAGGCCGAAGAGGCCGAGGAAGAGGCGAACAAACCCAAACGCCGCCGGTCGCGTCGGCGCAAACCATCCGACACCCGCGCCGCATCGGCCAATTCCGATGCCGTGGCCAGTGGCGAGGTTTCGTCTTCCGGCATGGACGTCGTCGATCTGGCCGACGAAGACGACATCACGGGCGAGGCTGTGACCGATGAGACCTCGAATGCCGAAGCGCAGGAGGGGGAGGCCGCCGAGACCGTTGACGCGGACGGCCCGGATGCAGATCTGTCCGACGCGGATGACGGCGACGATGGCGACGACGAGGGCGAGACGGACTCCGCCGCCGAAACCGTGGCCGATGACGACACCGAGGAAGACATCCGCCCGGTGCGCAAGCCGCGCCCGCGCAAATACAAGATCCAGGAAGTCGTCAAGGTGCGTCAGATCCTGCTGGTCCAGGTCGTCAAGGAAGAGCGCGGCAACAAGGGGGCTGCGCTGACCACGTACCTGTCGCTGGCGGGCCGCTATTGCGTTCTGATGCCCAACACCGCGCGCGGTGGCGGCATTTCCCGCAAGATCACCAATGCGGCCGATCGCAAGAAGCTCAAGGAAATCGCCCAGGAAATCGACGTGCCGCTGGGTGCGGGCCTGATCATCCGAACGGCGGGCAGCCAGCGCACCAAGACCGAGATCAAGCGCGATTATGAATACCTGCAACGCCAGTGGGAACAGATACGCGAGCTGACGCTGAAATCCATCGCGCCCGCCCCGATCTACGAGGAAGGCAACCTGATCCACCGCTCGATCCGCGATCTGTATAACCGCGATATCGACGAGGTTCTGGTCGAGGGCGAAGCCGGGTACCGGCACGCCAAGGACTTCATGAAGATGATCATGCCGTCTCATGCCAAGAATGTGAAACTGCATGCCGACCCGATGCCGCTGTTCGCCAAGCACAAGGTCGAAGGCTATCTGGCCGACATGTTCAACCCGACCGTTCAGTTGAAATCGGGCGGCTATATCGTCATCGGCATCACCGAGGCGCTGGTCGCCATCGACGTGAACTCGGGCAGGGCGACCAAGGAAGGCTCGATCGAGGAAACCGCGACCAAGACCAACCTAGAGGCCGCCGAAGAGGTCGCCCGCCAGGTGCGCCTGCGTGACCTTGCCGGCCTGATCGTGATCGATTTCATCGACATGGATGAACGGCGCAACAATGTCGCCGTCGAAAAGCGCCTGAAGGACAAGCTGAAAACCGATCGCGCGCGCATTCAGGTGGGTCGCATCTCGGTCTTCGGGCTTTTGGAGATGTCGCGTCAGCGTCTGCGCCCGGGAATGCTCGAGGCCACCACACAGCCCTGCAAGGCCTGCCACGGCACCGGCCTGATCCGGTCCGACGACAGCCTGGCGCTGTCGATCCTGCGCCAGTTGGAAGAGGAAGGCACCAAGCGCCGTGCCAGCGAGGTTCTGGTCACCGCGCCCGTGGGCATCGTGAACTACCTGTTGAACGACAAGCGCGACTACCTGATGGCGATCGAGGCCCGGTATGGTCTGTCCATCCGGATCGAGGCCGACCCGACGATGGTGCCGCCGGACTACAAGCTGGAACGCTTCAAGACCGCGACGCGCAAGGTTGCGACGGCGGCTTCGGTCATTTCGATGGATGCCTCGCTGATGGATGACATCGAAGATGCCGAGGTCGTCGAAGAAGACGTCGCCGAAGCGCCCGAAACCGCCGAAGCGCCGGCTGTGGCCGACGATACACAACCCAAGAAAAAGCGCCGCCGCCGCCGTGGCGGGCGTGGGCGCCGCAAGACCGGCAACGGGGATGCGGCCTCGGACGAAAACGGGGATATGCCCGACGAGCCTGCATCCGAGGATGCGGACGAGGCCGAAGCCGCGCCTGTCGAAACGGGGGACGCCGAGGCGCCAGCCGCCGTCGAAGCCACGCCGACGGCCGAGGTCGAGGCACCCGCAGCCGAGGCAAAGCCCAAGCGCAAACGGGCGCCGGCAAAGCCCCGGAAAAAGGCCGAACCCAAGGCAACGGCACCGGCGGACGACACCAAAACCGAGGCCGTGCCAGAAGACACGCCGATGGCCGAGGCTGCGCCTGCACCTGCACCCGATGCATCTGCAGATCAGGCCGCCGTATCCCCGGAACCCGACGCTCCCGTTGTTGCGGACGCGGCGCCCGTGGTGCCGGCGACCGAACCCGAGCCTGTGATGGAAACCGCGACGGCCGAGCCCGAGCCGGTGGCCAACGCCGAGCCGGAAGACGCGACCAGGTCCAAGAAGCGCGGCTGGTGGTCGCGCGGCTGATCGGATCTTGACGGACAAAAGAAAAGGGCGCCCGGACCGGGCGCCCTTTTTCATTGATCAAGTGTCTTGTCAGGGGGCCGTGGCCCTCAGGTTCGCCACGATCTCGATCATGCCATCCAGCGGCACATAGCCCGGCACAAGCTGATCTTCGAACACGAAACTGGGTGTGCCGGAAATGCCCAGACGCTGCGCCAGCGCACGGTTGTATTCGATGGTCTGCGCGACCAGCGGATCATCCATGGCGGCAAGGATGGGCGCGGGATCCAGCCCGTTGTCCTGCGCCAGCGCGGCCAATGCGGGTTCTGTCACGTCGCTGCGCATCGTCATCAGGGCATCGCTGACAAGGGCATAGGCCTCATCCCCAAGCGCGATCCGGGTCGCAATGGCGAATTGCGAAGCCAGAACGGATTGTTCGCCCAGGATCGGGAATTCCTTGACGATGACGCGGATGTTGCCATCGCTTTCGACCAGTTCCGCCACCTCTGGATGGGCACGACGGCAAAAGCTGCAGCGATAATCCAGGAATTCGACCATGACGATATCGCCATCGGGATTGCCGCCCACATAGTCAAAGGCCGAATTGAACAAGGCCTCGGAATTGGCGGCCACGGCCATCATGGCGGCCTCTTGTTCGGCGGCGTTCTGGCGGCTTTCCAGCACCGCGATCGCCTCCATCAGAACCTCGGGGTTTTCCAGCAGGTAGGCCCGGATTTCTGAACGAAAGGCGGCGCGTTCGGCATCGGACATGTCGTCGATGTCGATCGCCGCCGCAGGGACGGCAAGGCCAAGGCCAAGGCAAAGGCCCACGGCCACAATCAGGCGGTTCAATACGGGAAAGGTCACGCGTGTCTCCAGATCTGTTTTCCTTTTCTAACATATCCGCATCACACCGCCAGTCCCACGACTCCGGGCCGTGGCTCACATGGTCGTGTCTGCCCGATTGACGCCGGGCCACGCGATTGATTGAAAGGCATCCAAACGCAAGGAGGGGCTCATGCGGGCATCCAGACGCAGCGCCGTCGATCCGTTCATAGTCATGGACGTCATGGAAGCCGCCCGCGCGGCGGAAGAGGCGGGCCGCCATGTCATCCACATGGAGGTGGGGCAGCCCGCCACCGGCGCACCGGCGGCCGCGCGCGCGCGACTGGTGCACGAGATGGAGAAAGGCCCGCTTGGCTACACCGTGGCGCTTGGCCGTCCCGACCTGCGCGCTGGCATCGCGGCGCTCTACGGGGAATGGTATGATCTTGATCTCGATCCCTCGCGCATCGTTTTGACGGCGGGCGCGTCGGGGGCGTTTCTGCTGGCGTTTTCCGCTCTGTTCGACGCTGGCGAAAAGGTCGGCCTGGGAGAGCCGTGTTATCCATCGTACCGGCAGATCCTGACCGCACTGTCGCTTGAGCCGGTCGGCCTGCGCACCGAACTGGCGACCCGGTTCCAGCCGACGCCGGACCACCTGCGCGACGACCTGGCAGGGCTTATCGTGGCCAGCCCGGCCAACCCCACGGGCACCATGCTGGACAAGCGCGCGCTGTCGGACCTGGTCGGCGCTTGCGCATCGCGCGACATCTCATTGATCTCGGACGAGATCTATCATGGCCTGCAATACGAGGGCCGGGCGGTCAGCGCGCTCGAGGTCACCGATGATGTCTATGTGATCAACTCGTTCTCGAAGTATTTCTCGATGACCGGTTGGCGGCTCGGCTGGATGGTGGTCCCGCCAGATCATGTTAGGGTGATCGAACGGCTGGCGCAGAACATGTTCATCTGCCCGTCTCATGCGGCACAGGTCGCGGCCCTGGGGGCGCTTAGCCCCGAAGGCCGCGCTGAACTGGATCAACATCGCGCCGTATATACCCGTAATCGCGAGGTTTTGCTTGCGGGCCTGCGCGATTGCGGCGTGACCGACACGGCGCCGGCGGATGGGGCGTTCTACATCTATGCCGACGTCTCGGACTGGACCGATGACGCGCTGGCCTTTTCGGCCGAGATCCTCGAGCAGGCCGGTGTGGCCGTGACGCCGGGGCTTGATTTCGACAAGGCACGCGGGCACGCGACCTTGCGGTTTTCCTATGCGCGCGACACTGCGGATATCGAGGACGGGGTGGCGCGCCTGAAATCCTTCTTTTCCGCCCGCCGCTGATCGAGCGGGCGTGAAATCCGCCAAGCTGTCGCGCATGTGATCCAATCCGGGCTTGGGCGCGCTGTGTGGGTCTGCTAGGGTCTGGCCAAGCAAATCAACACGTGGACCAACCCCGTGATCCGAGCAGGTCTCACCTCCATCCTTGCGGCGTTTCTGGCCCTCGTCCTGTGTGTCGGGGCGCAGGCGCAAACCTTTGGCGCGCTGGCCCGGCTTCTGGCCGAGGACAGCGCCATTACATCGTCCGCCAACGCGGTCGACATAGAGCTTGGGCTGACGCAGGCGGTGCCATTCCGGGTCTTCACGCTGGCCGGTCCCTACCGGTTGGTGGTGGATTTCCGCGAGGTGAATTTCGGCGGTTGGGCCGACGCCCAGACGCCGGTCACCCCGGTCATCGCGATCGATGCCGGCCCCGCGCGCGAGGCGGGGTGGTCGCGGCTGGTCCTGACGCTGGATGCGCCGTTTGCGCCAAGCATCGCCGCCATGCGCACCGACGAGGTGACCGGCCTGGCACAGATAGACCTGCGTCTTGACCGCGTGTCAGAGGCCGAATTCCTGGCCGGCGCGGGTGCGCCGGATGCCGGCGGCACGCGCACGCAGACCGTCGCGGAACAACGGCCGGGGGAGGACGCGGACCGGTTTGTCGTGGTGCTCGATCCGGGCCATGGCGGGGTCGATCCCGGCGCGGTCCTCAACGATTTCAACGAGGCGGATCTGGTGCTGACCTTTTCGCGCGAATTGCGCGATGTGCTGCGCCGCACGGGACGGGTCGATGTCGTCATGACGCGCGAGACGGATGTGTTCGTGCCCTTGCCGACGCGCGTCACACTGGCGCGTGCGGCCGGGGCGGATGTGTTCATCTCGATCCATGCCGATGCCATCGCCGAGGGCAGGGCGCGCGGCGCCACCGTGTATACCTTGGCCGAAACCGCCTCGGACGCGGCCGCAGCCGCCCTTGCCGAACAACATGACCGTGCCGACATTCTGCAGGGCGTCGATCTGCACGGCTCCGATGACGTGATCGCGGGCGTCTTGATGGATCTGGCCCGGATGGAAACCGCGCCGCGCGGGGCCGCTTTGGCCGATGTGGTGGTCAGCCGGATCGATGCCGCGGGTCTGCGACTGCATTCCCATCCGCGTGGCGAGGCCGGCTTCACGGTGTTGCGTGCGGCCGATATCCCGTCGATCCTTGTCGAGATCGGCTTCATGTCCGAAGGCGGGGACCTGGAGAACATCCGCGATCCCGACTGGCGCGCCGCAATGCAGGCCGCCATCACCGAAGCGATCTTGCAATGGGCCGATGCCGACGCCGCGCGGATGTCGCTGTCACGTCAATAATTCGTCTCTCCCGGTGGTGTGCAGGCCGGACGGACAGGGCTCGCATCACGCACTTGTATACCGCGAAAACCCGCCCATCTCTTTGACGCGGGCAGGCGACCCATTTATATTGAGCGCAACGATAATCCGGGCGGGCGCATGATCCGATTCATCATTGGTTTTTTCGGTGCCATTTTCAGCGCCGTCACCCTCGGCCTGATCGCTGTCGCGATCGGAATCGGCGGAATTTTGTTCATGTATTCCCATGATTTGCCGGATCATGAAACGCTCGCCAATTACACGCCGCCCACGATCAGCCGGATCTATTCGCGCGAGGGCATGATCGTCGACGAGTTCGCCGCCGAACGCCGTCTGTTTGTGCCCGCCGACGAAATCCCGGACCAGGTGGCCTATGCCTTCGTGTCGGCGGAGGACCGGAATTTCTTTGAGCACGGTGGCTATGATCCCCGCGCCATCGCGGCCGCTTTCGTGGATGCCGTCAGGTCGCGGGGCCGTGACGTGCGCGGGGCCTCGACCATCACGCAACAGGTGATGAAGAACTTCTTGCTGGACGGGTCGCGCACGGTTGAACGCAAGGTGCGCGAAATCATCCTGGCCGCGCGGATCGAAAGCGCGCTGAGCAAGGACCGCATTCTCGAACTGTATCTGAACGAGATTTTCCTGGGTCAGAACTCCTATGGGGTGGCCGCAGCCGCGCAGACCTATTTCAACGCCGATCTCGATGATCTGACGCTTGAGCAGGCCGCCTACCTTGCGGCCCTGCCGCAGGCGCCGTCGAATTTCCACCCGGTGCGCGACTATGACCGGGCGATCAGCCGCCGCAATTACGTGCTGCGCGAAATGCGTGAGAACGGCTATATCACCCAGGCCCAGATGGAAACCGCGCAGGCCACGCCGCTGGAAACCGTGCAGGGCGGCCATATCGAGCCGTTCCGCAATGCATTGCCGCCGCGCAACTATTTCACCGATGAAATCCGGCGCCAGCTTTCGGCGCAATACGGTCAGGATGATTTCTTTTCCGGCGGCTATTCGGTGCGCGCCACCATGGATGAAAGCCTGCAGATCGTGGCCGAGCGCGCGCTGCGCCGGGCGCTGGAACGCTATGACCGCGACCAGGGTCTTTGGCGCGGGGCGGTGGCCACGATTGATCCGGCGCTGCTGACCGACGAGGAAACATGGCGCGCGGCGCTGGCCGAGGCGGATATCGCGCGCGACATCGAAGGTTGGTCTGCCGCGGTCGTGCTGGAGGTTGGCCAGACTTCCGCCCGCATCGGGATCGAAGGCGTCGAGGATGACGAGGACGGTCATTTCATCCCCGCCGAGGATGTCACATGGGCGCGCCCCGTGGACGCCGATGGGAACCGGGGCAGCACCGCACGCGTCGCGGGCGACCTGTTGAGCGTTGGCGACGTGGTTCATGTGCGCGCCATGACGCGCGACGCGGACGGATCGTTCCTGCGCTGGACCCTGCGGCAGGTGCCGGAAGTGCAGGGCGGCTTCATGGCGATGGATGTGAACACGGGCCGTGTTCTGGCCATGCAGGGCGGATTTTCCTATCAATCGTCGTCCTTCAACCGCGCCACGCAGGCGACACGCCAGCCGGGATCGAGCTTCAAGCCGTTTGTCTATGCCGCGGCACTGGATTCGGGCTATGGGCCCAACACCATTGTCATCGACGCCCCGATCGAGGTCGACACGGGCGCGGGCATCTGGCGGCCGACCAATGCGTCGAACCAGTTCTACGGGCCGTCGCCGCTGCGCACCGGGATCGAACGGTCGCGGAACCTGATGACCGTGCGCCTGGCGCAGGATGTGGGGATGGAAACCGTCGCCCGCTACGCCGAACGGTTCGGCGTCTACGACGATATGCAGCCATTCCTTGCGAATTCTCTGGGCGCGCAGGAAACCACGCTTTTCCGCATGGTCGCCGCCTACGCGATGTTCGCCAATGGCGGCGAGCGGGTCGAACCGACGCTGGTCGACCGCATCCAGGACCGCTGGGGCAACACGGTCTATCGCCACGACCAGCGACTGTGCCCGGATTGCCAGGTGGCCTCGCTCGATCCCGGATTTGCGCCGCGCATCGTGTCGAACCGCGAACGGGTGATGGATCCGATCACCGCCTACCAGCTGACCTCGATGATGCGCGGCGTGGTCGAACGCGGCACGGCATCGGGATCGGTCCGCTTGCCGGTGCCAGCGGCCGGCAAGACCGGCACCACCAATGATGCGCGCGACGTCTGGTTCGTGGGCTTCACCTCGAATATCGCGGCGGGCTGCTACATCGGTTTCGACCAGCCGCGCAGCCTGGGCCGAGGTGCTTCGGGCGGCGGCATGTGTGGCCCGGTGTTCAATGAATTCATGCTCGAGGCGATCGAGGAATATGGCGGCGGCGATTTCGTGGTGCCCGAGGGCGGCAGCTTTTTCCCGATCGACCGCTATACCGGCCAGCGTCTCGAAGACGGGGCGCAGGGTGAACACGTGGTGTACGAACTGTTCCGCGAGGGCGAAGAACCGTATTTCGGCATCTTGTCGATCATCGACGGGGGCTGGGGCATGGGGTCGGACCTGCCTCTCATCGGACGGGGCGAGGAGACCGGCCAGATCATCGAACAGGACACCACGGTCACCACATCGACCGGCGAGGCCGCGCGGGTGCCCACAGGCACCGGGTTCGGCACGCTGAGTTCGGGCGGGCTTTACTGACGGTTCGCCGCTTCGGCGCCGCGCCGCCCTTGTGGCGGGGCGCGCACCAAGCTATTTCAGCGGTCGATCCATCCCAAGAAGGGCCATCCAAGCCATGCGCGCAGAGACGCAAGCCAATATCGAGAAAATCCGCAAGTCGCTGGTCCTTCTGGGGCAGCGCATGGACCTGGAGACCGCGCAGCACCGGCTGGAAGAATTCAATGCGCGTGTCGAGGACCCGAACCTGTGGAACGATCAGGATGCCGCGCAAAAGCTGATGCGCGACCGCCAGGTGCTGCTGGACAAGATCGGCACCTATGACGGTATCCGGCAGGGGCTGGACGACAATGTCGAGCTGATCGAATTGGGTGAGGCCGAGGACGACAAGGACGTCGTGGCCGAGGCCGAGGCCGCGCTGGCGGACCTGGTGGTCAGTGCCGCCGCGAAAGAGCTGGAGGCGCTTCTGGATGGCGAAGCCGACAGCAACGATACCTTTCTCGAGGTCAATTCCGGCGCAGGCGGCACGGAAAGCTGTGACTGGGCGTCGATGCTGGCGCGCATGTATGTGCGATGGGCCGAGAAAAAGGGTTACGATGTGGAGCTGCAATCCATGAGCCCGGGCGAAGAGGCGGGGATCAAATCGGCCGTCTACAAGATCTCGGGACACAATGCCTATGGCTGGCTGAAATCGGAATCCGGTGTGCACCGCCTGGTGCGGATCTCGCCCTATGATTCCAGCGCGCGGCGTCACACGTCGTTCAGTTCGGTCTGGGTCTATCCGGTGGTCGACGACAATATCGAGATCGAGGTGAACCCGTCCGATATACGCATCGACACCTACCGGTCCTCGGGCGCGGGCGGCCAGCATGTGAACACCACGGATTCCGCCGTGCGCATCACCCACCATCCCACCGGGATCGTGGTGACCAGTTCCGAGAAGTCGCAGCACCAGAACCGGGATATCGCCATGAAGGCGCTGAAATCGCGGCTTTACCAGATGGAACTGGATCGCCGCAACGCGGCCATCAACGAAGCCCATGAGAACAAGGGCGATGCCGGGTGGGGCAACCAGATACGGTCTTACGTGTTGCAGCCCTACCAGATGGTCAAGGA
>CAYWTM010000061.1:0-19449 GCA_964460185.1 uncultured Roseicyclus sp.
CCTGACGCGGGCCGCTTCCCCTGCCCGCGCGGATCGGATACCGCTAAGGTCATGATGATCCGCGTGAAAGACCTTGCCTGCGCCCGCGGGCCTGCCCAGATCCTTGCCGGGGTGACGTTCGAGGTCGCGTCCGGGGCCGCCTTGATCTTGCGCGGGCCAAACGGGGCCGGCAAGACCACGCTGTTGCGCACGCTGGCCGGGCTGACGCCCCCCCTGGCCGGGCAGATCGAGTGCGCCGAGGATGCGATCGCCTATGCCGGCCATGCCGACGGGCTGAAGGCGCAGCTGAGCGTCGCGGAAAACCTGGGCTTCTGGGCCGGTGTGTTCGGCACGCGCGACATCGCGGCGGCGGTGGATGCCTTTGACCTGACCCCGCTGCTGGATCGCCGCGCGGGCGAGATGTCGGCAGGACAGAAACGCCGCCTGTCTCTGGCGCGCCTGTTGGTGACGCAGCGCCCGATCTGGTGCCTGGATGAACCGACGGTCTCGCTCGACACGCAGAACGTGGCGCGCTTTGCCGCCGCGGTGACCGCGCATCTGGCCGGTGGCGGGGCCGCGATCATCGCCACCCATATCGACCTTGGCCTGCCCGAGGCTGTCACGTTCGACGTCACACCCTTCGTCGCCAAGGGCATCCGCGCCGATGACCCGTTCGGCGACGGATTCGAAGAGGCGCCGACATGATCGGGCTGCTGCGGCGGGATCTGGCGCTCGCGATCCGGGCGGGCGGCGGCTTTGGACTGAGCCTTGCGTTCTTCTTGATCTTCACCACGCTGGTGCCCTTTGGCATCGGACCCGACACCACGGTTCTGTCCGACATCGCGCCGGGCATCTTGTGGCTTGGCGCGCTTTTGGCCTGCCTTTTGTCGCTGGATCGCATCTTTCAGCTGGATTGGGAGGACGGAACGCTCGACCTGATCGCCACCTCTCCGGTGCCGCTGGAAGGGCTGGCCAGCATGAAGGCGCTGGCCCACTGGATCACCACCGGCCTGCCGCTGGTGGCGGCCGCACCGGCGCTTGGGCTGTTGCTGAACCTGCCGGGCCCGGCCTATCCGTGGCTGATCGCGTCGCTGGCCCTCGGCACACCCGCGCTGTCGGCCATCGGCACATTCGGCGCGGCGCTGACGGTGGGGATCAAACGGGGCGGATTGCTGCTGTCGCTGCTGGTTCTGCCGCTTTACATTCCCACGCTGCTGTTCGGGGCGCTGTGCGTCTCGCGCGCGGCGACGGGGCAGGATGCAACCACGCCACTTGTCATGCTGGCCGGGATCACGGCCGGGGTTCTGGCCGGTTTGCCCTTTGCCGCGGCCGCAGCCCTCCGCGTCAATCTGCGCTAGAGGCGCGCGCGCTTGCCCCATTGTGAGGCTGAAACGCGCCGCTTACATTCCGGCCCATGGCTTCGCTCTGGGAATATGCAAATCCGCGAAAATTCATGGATACGTCCGCTTGGCTGCTGCCGTGGGCGACCGGAATTGCCGCGCTGTGCCTGGTAACCGGGCTGGTCTGGGGGTTCTTCTTTACCCCGGATGATTTCCGGCAGGGATCGACCGTCAAGATCATCTTTATCCACGTGCCCGCCGCGATCATGGCGATCAACGCATGGCTGATGATGCTGGTGGCCTCGCTGATCTGGGTGATCCGGCGCCACCATGTATCCGCGCTGGCGGCCAAGGCCGCGGCACCGGTTGGCATGGTCTTTACCATGATCGCGCTGTTCACCGGGGCGGTGTGGGGGCAGCCGATGTGGGGCACATGGTGGGAATGGGACCCGAGGCTGACATCGTTCCTGATCCTGTTCTTGTTCTACCTGGGCTACATGGCCCTTTGGGAGGCGATCGATAACCCCGATTCCGCGGCTGATCTGACCTCGGTTTTGTGCCTCGTCGGGTCGGTCTTTGCCGTGATCTCGCGCTACGCACTTTTGTTCTGGAACCAGGGGCTGCACCAGGGCACGACCGTCAGCAATGCCGGCGTCGGGGTCGAGGAGGGCGTGGCGCCCACGTTCCTGTATCCGCTGATGATCTCGCTGACGGGGTTCGCTTTCCTGTTTCTCGCCCTTGTGCTCTACCGGACGCGGACCGAAATTCGCGCGCGGCGGCTCAAGGCGCTGATCGCACAAGAAAGGATGGGGTGATGCCCGATCTGGGATCCTATGCGACCGAGGTTCTGTCGGCCTATGCCGGAACGCTGATCTTGCTGGCGGCCATCGTGGTGGCGTCTGTCTGGAAAGCGCGGCAGGTGCGCGCGCGCCTCGATGAGGCCGAGACCCGCCGGGGGCGCGTGTGATGCGGGTGAACTGGCTCATGATTGTGCCTCTTCTCGTGACCTGCGGCTTCTTCGGGGTCGCCGGTTACCAGCTGATGAACAACCAAAACGCGTTGAACCAGGGGGTGGACACGCAATCCTTGCGGTCCGCGCAGGAAGGGCGCCCCGCGCCGGACCTGGCGCTGGCGCCGCTTGAGCAGACCGAGTTGCTGACCCGCGGCGACCTGGAGGGCAACGGGCTTGTCATGGTGAATTTCTGGGCCTCGTGGTGCCCGCCCTGTCGCGTCGAACACCCCACCCTGACAGCGCTCGCCGAGGCGGGGGCGCCGCTTTACGGCATCAATTACCGTGACCGTGTCAACCAGGCGCTGAGTTTCCTGGACGAGCTTGGAAATCCCTACACGCGGATCGGCCGCGATGACGATGCGCGCAATGGCCGGGATTGGGGTGTCGTGGCCATGCCCGAGACCTTCTTCATCGATGACAGCGGCACGGTGGTCCTGCATTTCCGCGGCCCGGTGACCGAACGGGCCCTGCGCACCCAGATCCGCCCGGCCCTGGCCGACCTGGGCCATACGCTGCCGCCCCTGCCCTCCGACGTCGCCGCCGCCGAGACCAACTGAGCGATCAGGGCGATCGCGAACCCCGACAAGCCGATGACCGATCAGTAGATATACCTGATCTGATCGGCCCAGAACCGTTCCACCCGCTTGAGCGAATGGTTGACCCGGTCGATCCCGTCGGCGCCCAGAACACCGTGTTTCTCGAGCCCTGCGGCCTGTCGCGCGAACAAGCCTGATACGGTATCGCGCACATGGCGGCCCTTGTCGGTCAGCCGCACCCGTACCGATCTGCGATCGATCTCGCATCGTTGGTGGTGCATATACCCCATCTCGACCAGCTTCTTGAGATTGTACGAGACGTTAGAGCCCTGATAGTAGCCACGGCTTTTCAATTCGCCCGCCGTGACCTCGTGATCGCCGATATTGAACAAGAGCAACGCCTGCACCGCGTTGATGTCGAGAATGCCGAGCCTCTCGAACTCATCCTTGATCACATCCAGCAAGAGCCTGTGCAACCTTTCGACCATGGACAGCGTGTCAAGATAGCCGGCCAGAAACCCGGTCCGGGACGACGTCGCAAGAGGCGATTGCATGCTCATGATGGGCTCCAAACCTGGTGCTTTGAGGCAATGGATGACCCAGATTCGGAAAGAATGCGTTAAAACCGCGAAAAACTCAGGATTGGTTCTGCAATGCCCGAAACTCTGCCGCGATACGGCTCAGAAACGGCGCCAGCACCGTGGGCGCCGGCTGCTGCCCTGACACCCATTGGTAGAGATCGTGATCTGCCTCTGCCAGGACGGCCTCGAACTGGTCAAGGGTCGCGTCATCGGCAGAGGCAAGATGCCGGTCCGCCCATCCGCCAAGGATCAGGTCCATTTCCTTGATCCCGCGATGCCATGCCCGCAAGCGCAGCCGTTTGATCCGGATGTCGCGTGTTTCGTCCATCTGCTCAAACCCTCCCCGCCACTGCCAGTCGCAACCGTTTTTCCAGCCGCCCCATGCGTTCGGCCATGCGCGCCTGATCCACCTTCATCTTGCGGAGCTCCGACAACAGGTCGGCCATCTCGTCGGGCAGATCGTCGCCCATCTCGGGTCCATCCAGGCCGTCGCCTTCCCCCGTCAAGATCCACATGATCGACACCCCCAGCATGCCCGCCAGCATCTGCAGCTTGTTGGCGCGCGGCTCTGACTGGTCGTTTTCCCAGGCTCGGATCGTCTTGACCTTCACGCCAAGGCGCTTGGCCAGCTCGGTCTGGCTGAGCCCGCTTGCCTCGCGGGCGCCTGTCATGCGGTCACCAAAGGTGGTGGTTTCCGCGTCGAACCAGCTTGGGCCGTCTTCAATTTCTGCGTTCATTCCAATTCTCCCACCATATCGCCTTGATCGGCGCGTGACCGACGCTTAAGCAAGCGCAAAGCCTCTCATCACCGGACCCGTATCGAAAAATCCCCGGGCCGGTCCAAACCGGAGCGACCCGATGCCGTTTCTTTCCGACACGCTTGCCCGCGTGAAACCTTCGCCCACAATCGCCGTCTCGAACCTCGCGGCCGAGCTCAAGGCCCAGGGCAAGGATGTCATCGGCCTGGGCGCGGGCGAGCCCGATTTCGATACGCCCGACAACATCAAGGCCGCGGCAAAGGCGGCCATCGATGCTGGCAAGACGAAATACACCGCCGTCGACGGCATCATCGAACTCAAGCAAGCGATCTGCGCCAAGCTCAAGCGCGACAACGACCTCGACTACACCCCCGCGCAGGTCACGGTCGGCACGGGCGGCAAGCAGATCCTGTATAACGCACTGATGGCCACACTCAACCCGGGCGACGAAGTTGTCATCCCCGCGCCGTACTGGGTCAGCTACCCCGATATGGTGCTGTTGGCGGGTGGCGAGCCGGTGATCGCCGAGGCACAGGCGCAAACCGCCTACAAACTGACGCCCGAACAGCTTGAGGCCGCGATCACGCCCAAGACAAAGTGGTTCATCTTCAACTCGCCCTCGAACCCCACCGGCGCGGCCTACACGGCCGCGGAGCTGAAGGGGCTGACCGATGTGCTGATGCGCCACCCGCACGTGTGGGTGATGACCGACGACATGTACGAACACCTTGTCTACGACGATTTCGAGTTCGCCACCCCGGCGCAGGTCGAACCGGGCCTCTATGACCGCACGCTGACCTGCAACGGCGTGTCCAAGGCCTATGCCATGACAGGATGGCGTATCGGATACGCCGCCGGCCCCGAAGAGCTGATCAAGGCCATGCGCAAGGTCCAGTCGCAAAGCACCTCGAACCCCTGCTCTGTCTCGCAATGGGCGGCGGTCGAGGCACTGAACGGCACGCAGGATTACATCGCCAGCAACAACGTGATGTTCAAACGCCGCCGCGACATGGTGGTGGAGATGCTCAACGCGGCCGACGGCATCGAGTGTCCGGTCCCCGAAGGTGCGTTCTACGTCTACCCCTCGATCAATGGCTGCATGGGCAAGACCACGCCCGCGGGCGTGGTGATCGACACCGACGAAACATTCGCCAAGGCGCTGCTGGAGGAAAAGGGCGTCGCGGTCGTGTTCGGCGGAGCGTTCGGGCTCAGCCCGTGTTTCCGGGTCAGCTACGCCACCTCGGACGAAAACCTGCGCGAGGCCTGCACCCGGATCCAGGATTTCTGCGCGTCCCTGTCGTGACGTGTCGGGCGGGGGCCGGCCCCGCCCACCTGCCTTTCACCTGCAAAGACCGGTTTGTCGGGTCAGGGCCTTGATTTTGCACAGAAACGGATTGTTCCCGTTCTGGCAACAATCACCCTGCCGCTGACCGGGCGCGCCGACCGCCGCACGGCCGGTCGCCGCAAGGGTCTCGCGGTGCCTTGCGCCGCGCGCGCAAAACCCTACCCTTTTGGCATGGTCCTGGAGTTTCGCGACGCCGGCATCTACTGCCCTGCAGCTGACGCCTATATCGATCCGTGGCGCCCCGTCGATCGGGCGCTGATCACCCATGGCCATTCGGATCACGCAAGATGGGGCCACAAAAGCTATCTCTGCACCCAGGCCGCAGCCCCGGTCATCCGGCATCGCCTGGGCAATATCCATCTGGAAACGACAGCCTACGGGACAACCCACCAGATCGGCGATGCACGCATCAGCTTTCATCCCGCGGGCCATGTGCCCGGATCCGCCCAGATCCGGGTGGAGGTCAAGGGCGAGGTCTGGGTGGCCTCGGGCGATTACAAGACCGTCGATGACGGCCTGTCGGAGGCATTCGAACCCGTTCGCTGCCACAGCTTCATCACCGAATCGACCTTTGGTCTGCCGATCTACAGCTGGCCCGATCAAAAGACGCTGGCCAGTGAGCTGAACACATGGTGGGCCGAAACCGCCGCCAAGGGACAGACGGCGGTTCTGGGGGTCTACGCGCTTGGCAAGGCGCAGCGCATCTTGCGGCTGCTGGAACCCGCCATCGGCCCGATCCTGACCCATGGCGCGGTCGAGGCCACCAACGATGTGCTGCGCGGTCAGGGTATCCCCTTGCCCGATACCGTCCACGTCACCGCAGACACCGATGTGAAGGCCCACAAGGGCGGCATCGTGCTGGCCCCGCCCTCGGCGCTCGGGTCGGCCTGGATGCGGAAATTCGGGGTGGTGTCGACCGGTTTCGCCTCGGGCTGGATGCGGCTCAGGGGGGTGCGCCGCAGACGGGCCGCAGACCGGGGGTTCGTGGTGTCGGATCATGCCGACTGGGACGGGCTGAACGCGGCAATCAAGGCCACCGGGGCAGATCGTGTCTTTGTCACCCACGGGTATACGTCGCAATTTTCCCGCTGGCTGTCCGAACAGGGCTATGACGCCGGCATCGTCCAGACCGAGTTCGGCGGCGAATCCCTTGACGAAGGGACAGACCCATCCGTGGAGGCCGTGCAATGAGCCCGCTGACAGCAACCGACCGGTTCTGGCTCTGGATGGCGCGGCGTGTGGACCGTACCGCGCTTGCGGTGATCGGCGCGCAGCCGGTCCTGCGCGCGGTGTTCGAGGTGTCCGCCCGACTTGGCGGGGCGCTGCCGCGCGGCATGATCCCGATCCGTGACCAACATGATGGGCTGTGGTTCCGGCCCGATGGTGTTGCGCGTGACGCACCCTTGATCCTGTACCTTCACGGCGGCGGCTTCACCATCGGCAGTCCGGGCACGCACCGCGCATTGGTCGGACACCTGGCGCAGGCGGCAGGTCTGCGCGCGGTCGCCCCCCGCTACCGGCTGGCCCCCGAACACCCCTTTCCCGCCGCCAGGGACGACGCCATCGCCGCCTACCGCCGGCTGGTGGAGGCCGGAACGCCGCCTGTAGCTCTGTGCGGCGACAGCGCGGGCGGGTGTCTTGCCCTGCAGGTGTCCGCCCATGCGCGCGACGCCGGGTGGCCGATGCCCAAGGCGCTTGGCCTGATCGCCCCGATCGCCGACCTGTCGGGCGACATCGAAACCCGGTTCGCCAAGGCGCAGGACGAGATCCTGATCCCGCCTGTCTGGCCGCGCCGCATCCGCAGGGCCTACCTTGCGGGCCTCGACCCTGCCCTGCCCGCGATCTCTCCGCTGCTGGGGGACCTGACCGGGCTGCCGCCTGCGCTGATCCAGGTCGGCAGCGGCGAGGCGCTGGCCGATGATGCGCACCGGCTGCAGGCCGCCATGGATGACGTGACGCTGGATCTGTGGCCGGGCATGGCGCATGTCTGGCAGATCCACGCGGGCCGCGCCCCCGCCGCCGACCGGGCGGTCACGCAGATGGGGGCCTTTTTGCGCGAAAAGGCCCTGGGATGAAGGATTTCGCCATCCTGTTCACCGCGCTGGACCAGACCACCCGGACCAGCGTGAAAACCGCCGCCCTGGCCGATTATTTCCGCACAGCGCCCGACGATGACAAGCTGTGGACCATCGCCTTGCTGTCGGGCCGCCGCCCGCGCAGGACGATCACCACCACCAGGCTGCGGGAATGGGCCGCTGAACGCGCGGGCATCCCCTTGTGGTTGTTCGAGGCCTGCTACCCGGTGGTGGGCGACCTGTCGGAAACCATCGCGCTGGTGCTGCCCGAACCCGACCCCGGCGCGCGGATCGACAAATCGCTCAGCCAGTGGGTGGCAGACCTGCGCGCCCTTGATACGGCCGACGATGCGGCGCGCAAGGCCTTCATCCTTGAAGCCTGGACCGGCCTTGGGCCGGTGGAACGCTTTGTGTTCAACAAGCTGCTGACCGGTGGCTGGCGCATGGGGGTGAGCCGCAAACTGATGACGCGCGCTCTGTCGCAGGCCACCGGCATCGACGAGGCAGAGCTGACCCATCGCCTGATGGGGGATTGGACGCCCGACACGACCAGCTTTCACGCCTTGGTCGAAGCGCCGGACCCCACCGCGGATCTGTCGCGTCCCTATCCGTTCTACCTTGCCTACCAGATCGAGGCGGACCCCCAAACGCTTGGTCCGGTTGCTGATTGGCTGGCCGAACGCAAATGGGATGGCATCCGCGGCCAGCTGATCTTGCGGGGTGGGGAACACTACCTGTGGTCGCGGGGCGAGGACCTGATGACCGATCGGTTTCCGGAACTGGCGCAGCTCAAGGATTTTCTGCCCGACGGCACCGTGATCGATGGCGAGGTCCTGGCCTATGACATGCAGGCCGAAACTCCGCTGCCCTTTTCACGGCTCCAGCCCCGGGTCGGGCGCAAGACGGTGCCCAAGTCGCTGCTGAAAGACGCACCGGTCATCGTGATGGGCTATGACCTGCTGGAATGGCAGGGCGCGGATTGGCGGGGCAAACCGCTGTGCGAACGCCGCGCACAGCTTGAAACCCTGTTGGCCGGCAAACCCGCCACCCTGCCCCTGCGCATCTCGCCGCGGGTCGAGGCCGAAACCTGGGACGACCTGACCGAAGCGCGCGCCCTGTCACGCGACATCGGGGCCGAGGGGCTGATGCTCAAACGTCTCGACGCGCCCTACCTGGCGGGGCGCAAGAAAGGCGACTGGTGGAAATGGAAGGTCGATCCCCTGACCATCGACGCGGTGATGATCTATGCGCAGGCCGGGTCAGGCCGCCGCGCGACGCTGTACACGGATTTCACCTTTGCCGTGTGGAACGGAAATGACCTGGTGCCGTTCACCAAGGCCTATTCCGGCCTGACCGATGCCGAGTTCCGCGAGATCACGGCCTGGGTGCGCAAGAACACGCTGCAACGCTTTGGCCCCGTCCGCCAGGTCACACCGCACCATGTGTTCGAGATCGCGTTCGAGGGGATCCAGGCCAGCCCGCGCCACAAATCCGGCGTGGCGCTGCGGTTTCCCAGGATGCTCCGGTGGCGCAGGGACAAGCCGGTTCAAGAGGCGAACTCGCTGGATGATCTTGAGGAAATGTTGCGCCTTTACGGATGAGACCCCTGCCGCAGCCTCGATCCCGAAAAGACAAAAAAATCGGCCGAATTCGCGTTGGTTTCTTCGTAAGTGTTTGTCTACACGCAACAAATGACAAAGGGCAACCCGATGAAACTGTACGAACTCGCGATGATAAAGGCAGCGACAATGATCGTCGGACCTGGCGACCAATCCCGACCCCGTGCCGGCAGGCCCACGCATCAATGTCGAAGACATCGTTGAACCACCTGCGGACCCGAGCGCAGGTTGATCTGCACCCCATCGAACCCGCCCGGATGTGATCGCCACGACATCCGGGCGGCCAGCGGTTTCCGTGGGCGGGCCAACCGCGTCATTGTCGCAGGCACGCCCCGTGCAACCTGTCGCTCGGCCATTCGCCGCCGTCCCTGTGAACGGGATGGCAGACGACCGGCGCGAAATCTGCTATACTTGTCGCTCATGGAAAGGGAGATGATCATGCACGCATCTGACATCACGACCTACGCGCGGGCCTTGTATACCGCCCATGGCGACCGGGCCGAATACGAGGCGCAACAGCGCCGATTGCAGGCCGAACAGGATGGCGCGACGGATCGCGCGGAAAGCTGGCGCAAGATCCGGCTGACGATCCGCGAGATGCGCGGCGCGCGCGCCTCGTAGGGGATCGTCCCAAGCCCTGCCCGGAACGCCGTCGCGGCGGAAAAATCAGGCGACCGCGGCCACCGGTACCGGGCGGCGCCCATCGGCCCATTGGCGCGCCGCCGCGCCGAACGCCTCGAACAAGGGGCGCGAGACCGGATCTTGGGCGGCGCGATATTCGGGGTGCCATTGCACCGACATGGTAAAGCCCGGCGCATCGGCAATATAGATCGCCTCGGGCGTGCCATCGGGCGCGTGCCCATCGATCACGACCCGGCAACCGGCCGTCTTGATGCCCTGCCCGTGCAGCGTATTGGTCATCACTTCGCGCGCGCCGAAGAGCCGGTGAAACGGGCCGTCATCGGAAAAGGTCACGCCATGGCGCAGGGCGAATTTTTCCTCGATCGTGCCATCGGGCGGCATGCGGTGGTTCATCCGCCCCGGAAGATCGCGGATTTCGGGATAGAGCGTTCCGCCCATCGCGACGTTGACCTCCTGAAAACCGCGGCACACGCCCAGAAAGGGCTGCCCGCTTTCAACGCAGGCCCGGATCAGCGGCAGCGCGACCGCGTCGCGCGCCCGGTCAAAGGTACCATGCGCTTCGGTTTCCGCTTCTCCATATTCCTCGGGGTGCACATTGGGTCGGCCGCCGGTGAACAAGAACCCGTCGCAGACCTCCATCAGTTCGGCCACCGATACAAGGTTGGGATCTGCGGGAATGACAAGCGGCAACCCGCCCGACACTTCGGCTATCGCCTGAGAATTCATCGACCCGCCCGCGTGGGTCACATATTGCTCATTGATCAGATGTTGATTGCCGATGATCCCGATGACAGGCCGCATTGCTTCCAATCCATTGCCTCTGATTGCGCCCGTTGTATCGGGCCGCAGGCCAACGGAAAAGAGCTTTCACGCACAATTGTGTAGCAGTTCGCAGCACATGCACAGATTTCAGGCGATATGGAACGCCGCCTGGCATTCCCAAGGCATGCCGGCGGGCGCTCCCTGTGGTCCGGGGTCCGGTGATTACGGCAGCGCCGATCCGATCCGGGCGGTGACCTCGACCTCGATCTTCATGCGGGGATCCTGAAGACCCGAAACCAGCATCGTGGCCGCCGGTCGCGCCGTGCCCAGCCAGGCGCGGGTCACGGGCCAGCAGGCCTCCCACAGGTCCGCATCGGGCAAGATGTAGTGCACGCGCACCACATCCTCCATCGTGGCTCCGGCATCGCGGAGCGCCGCGTCGATATTGCGGAATGTCTGTTCGGCCTGCGCGGCGACGTCTTCGGAAATCTCCATCGTCGCGTAATCGAACCCGGTGGTGCCGGCGACGAATACCCAGTCCCCGGTCACGACAGCCCGCGAATACCCGATCTCGGCCTCGAAGGACGAGCCCGATGAGATCAGCCGCCGCTTCATGCAAGCGCCGTCAGGCCGGCGGCCTCGATCCCGGCCACGGCCGCCTCGGCATCATTGTCGGAGGTGTCGCCCGTGACCCCCACCGCGCCAATGATTGCGCCGTCCGCACCCTTTACCAGCACCCCGCCCAGCACCGGAATGACACGGCCGTCGAAGGCCCCGTTCACGGCCGCCATGAAGTAGGCCTCCTGTTTGGCCCGCGCCATCTGGGCGCTGCCGGGCATGCCCAGCATCACCGCGCCATAGGCCTTGCCGCGCGCGATCTCGAACCGGCCCGGGCTGGCGCCATCCTCACGTTCGAAGGCGAGCACGTGGCCGCCCGCATCCAGCACGACGACCGACAGCGGCTTGAGGCCCATCTCGCGGCCCTTCTTGCGGGCCGCCGACACCATGGTCCGCGCTTCATCCAACGAAATCATTGTCTCTACCTCCATTTCAGGTTTGCGCGAGCCCCGCGCCCCTTCTTCGTTTTACAAATATCCCAGGGGGGCAAGGGGGACAGCGTCCCCCCACCGGCCGCAGGCCGGTTCCTCCTCAGGCGGCCTTGCACTCCAGCCGCCGGGCATGCAGCACCGGCTCGGTATAGCCGCTTGGCTGCACGCGGCCCTTGAACACCAGGTCGCAGGCCGCCGCGAAGGCGATGCCGTTGTAGCCGGGCGCCATCGGTGTGTAGGCCGGATCGCCCGCATTCTGCCCATCCACCACCTCGGCCATGCGGCGCATGATCGAGGTCACGTCCGCCTCGCTGATCACACCGTGATGCAGCCAGTTGGCGATGTGCTGCGCACTGATGCGGCAGGTCGCGCGATCTTCCATCAGGCCGACATTGTTGATGTCGGGCACCTTGGAACATCCCACACCCTGATCGATCCAGCGCACCACGTAGCCAAGGATGCCCTGCGCGTTGTTTTCGACCTCGCGGGTGATCTGTTGCGGTGTCCAGCGGCGATAGGTGGCCACTGGAATATCCAGGACCGCGCTGACATAGGCGCGGCGGCCGCCTGCCTCCAGCTTTTCCTGCACGGCGGCAACATCGACCTGATGATAGTGCAACGCATGAAGCGTGGCGGCGGTGGGCGACGGCACCCATGCGCAATTCGCGCCTGCGCGCGGGTGTTCGATCTTGGCCTCGAGCATGGCCGCCATCGCGTCGGGCATGGCCCACATGCCCTTGCCGATCTGCGCGCGCCCGCGAAGGCCGCATTCCAGACCGATATCGACATTCTGGTTTTCATAGGCCGTGATCCAGCCCTTGCGCTTGATGAAATCCTTGCGCGAGAACGGACCCGCCTCCATCGAGGTGTGGATCTCGTCGCCGGTGCGGTCGAGAAAGCCGGTGTTGATGAAGGCCACCCGGTGCTTGGCGGCGCGGATGCATTCCTTGAGGTTGACCGATGTGCGGCGTTCCTCGTCCATGATGCCCAGCTTGACGGTGTAGCGGTCCAGCCCCAGAACCTCTTCGACCTTGGTGAAGGTCTCGTCGGCAAAGGCGACCTCCTGGGGTCCGTGCATCTTGGGTTTCACCACGTAGACCGATCCCGCGACCGAGTTGCGCGCGCCGCTGTCCTTGAGCAGATCATGCTTTGCGATCAAGGCGGTGATCATCGCATCCATCAGGCCCTCGTAGGCCTCGGATCCGTCCTGCAGCAAGATCGCGGGGTTCGTCATCAGGTGCCCGACATTGCGCACCAGCATCAAGGCACGGCCCTTCAGGGTGATCGGCCGGCCGTCCGGGTCGAGGTAATCCAGATCCCCCGACAAACGACGCGTCATCCGCGCGCCGCCCTTTTCAAAACTTTCCTGCAGATCGCCTTTCATCAGACCCAGCCAGTTGCGGTAGGCCAGCACCTTGTCCTCGGCATCGACGCAGGCGACCGAATCCTCGCAATCCATGATCGCGCTGACAGCCGATTCCATGCGCATATCGGCCAGGCCCGCCTGGTCCCGGCTGCCGATGGGATGGGTGCGGTCGAAGACGAGGTCGACATGCAGGCCGTTGTTGGCCAGCAGCACCCGGTCCGGTGCCTTGGGATGGCCCGCATAGCCCGCGAATTTCGAAGGATCCTCGAGCGGCATCCCGTCAATCAGAAGCTGGCCCTGGCGAACATGGTAGCGCCGGGCGTCGGCATGGCTTCCGCCGGCGATCGGGAATGCCTGATCCAGGAATACGCGCGCGCGCGCCACCACCCTGGAGCCGCGGCCGCGATCATATCCTCCCGGCTTGGGCAGGCTGCCCATGGCGTCGGTTCCGTAGAATGCATCGTAAAGACTGCCCCAGCGCGCATTGGCCGCGTTCAGCGCAAAGCGCGCATTGGTGATCGGCACCACCAGTTGCGGGCCGGCAACGGTCGCGATCTCGGGATCGATCCTGGTGGTGTCGATCTGGAAATCGTCGCCCTCGGGCAGGAGATACCCGATCTCGCGCAGGAATTCCTGATAGGCGTCGGGGTCGTGGGCCTGCCCGCGACGGGCGATGTGGTAGGCGTCGATCTTGCCCTGAAGGTCGGCGCGCGTTTTCAGGAGGTCCGAGTTTCGCTTGGAAAACTCGTGCAAAAGCTCGGAAAACCCGGCCCAGAAGAGGCCCGCATCGACACCACTTCCGGGCAGCGCCTGCGTTTCGATGAAGCTGGCCAGTTCCGCGGCCACCTGTAGCCCGTCTCTCGTCACACGATCGGTCATCCGTATCCTCCCCATCCTTCAAAATCTTTTGCCGTCACTTCCAGCGGAAACACCCGCCGATTACGGAAAAATATTGCCGCCGTCCAGCGAGGCGGTCAGAAATCCTGACCAATACCCGCCATCAAGTCTTGTCGCGCGGTGTCACGAGCCTTGCAACCGGGCGCGAAACGCCGGCCGGCCTGTCCTGTCCTGTCCGGGCTCCCTCCTCATCGGTGGTCTTGTACCACAATGACCGCCGGTTCGGGCCAGTTCGGTATCAGCCCGGCTTGCCGCCCTCGATGCGCCGCGCGCCTCGGCAGCGATCGGAACAGTATTTCACCTCGTCCCAGGCCCGCGCCCATTTCTTGCGCCAGCTGAAGGGACGCCCGCAGGCAAGGCAGGTCTTCTGCGGCAGGTCGGATTTCTTGCGTGTTTTCGCCATGGGTCGCGACCTAGGTTATCCGCCCGCGATGACCATAGGCAACCGGGCGCAGGTCACAGATCCAGGGAAAGCTGCCCGTTGTCCCGGGGGGCCTTGCGCGGCGCCCGCGCGCGGCCGTTCACGCGGTCGTTCGCGCGGTCGTTCACGAAATGGCGGCCCGCGCCGCGATCCTTGCGGCTGGCGTGTCTGGTCACGATATCCGCCGCCTCGACCCGGAACGCGTCACCGCCCCGCACTGCCCAGACCTTTTCACGCGCGGCCTTGGCAGCCCTGGCCAGATCAACGAGGGGCGCGGGATAGGCACGGCCCAACACGCGCCCCGCCCCCGACCACGCCCATGGGCTGTGCAGGTGCATGTCGGGCACATCGCGCAGTTCAGGGCACCATTGGCGGGTGAAGGCCCCGGTCGGATCCTGGTCTTGCCCCTGCTTCACGGGGTTGTAGATGCGCACGGTATTCATGCCCGTCGTGCCCGACTGCATCTGCATCTGCGGCCAATGGATCCCCGGTTCGTAATCGGTGAACATCCGCGCCAGATGCGGGCCGGTGTCGCGCCAATCCAGCCACAGATGGTAGGATGCCACTGACACCAGCATCGCGCGCATCCTGAAATTCAGCCATCCCGTCGCGTTCAGCGATCGCATGCAGGCATCGACGAAGGGCAGCCCCGTTTCGCCCGCTTCCCAGGCCCGCAGCACATCGGCCGTTGCCGGACGCGGGCGCAGGCCCTCATAGGCCGAATGCAGGCAGGCATGTTCCAGCGCCGGCTGATCCTCGAGTTTCTGCATGAAATGATCGCGCCAGGCCAGCCGCGCCTCGAAGCTTTTCACGGCCCCCATCCAGCCGCTGCGCGTGCCCCGGACCTCGGCCCGGCGCGCTGCGGCGGCCTGCGCCGCCTCGCGCGGCGAAATCGTGCCCCAGGCCAGATGCGGCGACAGCCGTGAACAGGCGCGGGCCCCTGCCAGCGGCGACGACATGGCGCGGCGATACCCCTCTCCGCGTTCGGTCAGAAACGATCCCAGCATCTCCAGCCCACGGTCCCTGCCGCCTTTCTGCCGGCCGGGGCACGGGTCAAAGCGCAATCCCAGTTCGCGGGCGTCCGGCCAGCCGCCCGGATCCAGGGCGAACCCTTTCAGTGCCGGGGGCGACGCCCCCTGCGCCTGCCGCATGGCCCGGTCGCGTCGCGCGGCCCATCCGTCCCGCGACACCAGGCGGCGCACGATGCCGGCCTGTGGATGCTCGACCCAGCGGACCCCTGTGTGTCGCGCCCATGCCGCAAGTTTCCGGTCGCGCGCGTAGGTCCAGGCGTTGCCGGTTTCCTCCTGGCTGAGGACGACCCGGATCCCCGTGCGCGCCACCAGATCCTGCACGACCTGGATCGTATCGCCCACACGCACCACCAAAGGTGCCCCCAGACGCCCCAGATCGTCGCGCAGCCCGTCAAGGCATTCACACAAGAACCGGTAGTGCCGCGCCGAGGCATCGGGCTGAGCCCAATAGTCGGGCTCGATCACGAACAGCGGCAAGACCCGGCCACCCCGCGCCGCCGCATCGGCCAGCACCGGGTTGTCCTGCACCCGCAGATCACGTTTGAACAAAACCAGAACATCTTCGGCCATGGCCTTCACATATCGCCCTGGCCGCGCGGGTCAATCCCCGATCAGCCCCACGCCCTTGAGGGCGTGCGCTGGCCCGTGGCCATACGCCTGCTTGCCGCGCCCGCGCGCCCAGCCTAGCGTGCCACCCGACACGTCCGCCTTGAAAGGATGCCCGATGAAAGACGCAGCCCCGCAGTCTATCCGTCTCGCCGATTACCGCCCCCCTTCCCACCTGATCGACAGCGTGGAATTGCGGTTCGACCTTGCGCCAAAGGGCACCCGCGTCTCGTCGCGCATCGCGTTTCGCGCAAACCCCTCCGGTCTTGCCGAAGGCAATCTGCACCTCGACGGCGAAAACCTGCGCCTGGTATCCGCCAGCATAGACGGTGTGCCACTGACCGCGTTCGACTACCTTCTCACGACCGAGGGGCTGACCGTGCCGGCCGAACGCCTGCCGGGGGCCGCTTTCATCTGGGAGGCAGAGGTCGACATCGACCCCGCCGACAACACCGCCCTCGAAGGGCTCTACATGTCGAACGGCATGTATTGCACCCAGTGCGAGGCGCAGGGGTTTCGCAAGATCACCTTCTATCCCGACCGTCCCGACGTCATGGCGCCCTTCACCGTGCATGTCACCAACAGCGAACCGGTGATCTTGTCGAACGGCAATCCCGGCGATCATACGGACGAGATCGTCACATGGGTCGATCCCTGGCCGAAACCGGCCTACCTGTTCGCCCTTGTGGCGGGGCATCTGATCGCGGTGCGTGACACGTTCACCACTGCATCGGGCCGCACGGTCGACCTCAACATCTGGGTCCGTCCCGGCGACGAAGGCAAATGCGACTACGCGATGGATGCCCTGAAACGGTCGATGACCTGGGATGAAGAGGTCTATGGAAGGGAATACGACCTGGACGTGTTCAACATCGTGGCCGTCGACGATTTCAACATGGGCGCGATGGAGAACAAGGGGCTGAACATCTTCAACTCCAAATACGTGCTCGCCTCACCCGAAACCGCGACCGACCGCGATTACGATCTGATCGAAGGGATCATCGCGCACGAGTATTTCCACAACTGGACGGGCAACCGGATCACCTGCCGCGACTGGTTTCAGCTGTGCCTCAAGGAAGGGCTGACCGTGTTTCGCGATCAGCAGTTCAGTGCCGACATGCGGTCTGCCCCCGTCAAACGGATCGAAGACGTGCTGCAACTGCGCTCCCGCCAGTTCCGCGAGGATGCAGGCCCGCTGGCCCACAACGTGCGGCCCGACAGCTATATCGAGATCAACAATTTCTACACCGCCACGGTCTACGAGAAAGGGGCCGAGCTCATCCGGATGCTGCACCTGCTGGTGGGCCCCGACGCCTATCGCGCGGCGCTCGATCTGTATTTCCGCCGCCATGACGGACAGGCCTGCACGATCGAGGACTGGCTGCAGGTGTTCGAGGATGTCACCAGCCGCGACCTGAGCCAGTTCAAACGCTGGTATACTCAGGCCGGCACACCCCGCGTCACCGCCCAATGGTCGATCGCGGGTGACCGCGTCAGCCTCAGCCTCACCCAGGATCTGCCCGCAACCCCCGGCCAGCCCCTCAAGGAACCCGTCGAAATCCCGGTGCTGCTGGCGCTCTACGATCAAGATGGCAGGCAGATCTTGCCCGAAACGCTCACCCTGCTCGACAGCCCCGGGACACAGCTGCACTGGTCGCTCGCCGATCTGGCCGGGGGCGGCCCCCTGCCCGACCGTATCATCCCCTCGCTGCTGCGCGGATTTTCCGCCCCGGTAGTGCTCCAGGTACCGCTCACGCCCGCCGACCGCCTGGTTCTGCTTGGCCATGACAGCGATCCCTTCAACCGGTGGGAGGCGGGACGCATCGTTCTGCGCGAAACCCTTCTGGCGATGCTGTCGGGCGCCAATACCCCCGACCCGGCCCTGTACGAGGCGCTGGACCGCATGATCGCGGACGAGACCCTCGATCCGGCCTTCCGCGCCCTTGCGCTCGGCCTGCCGTCCGAGGATGACATGGCCCAGGCCGCCCATGACGCGGGCCTGGTGCCGGACCCGACGGTCATCCACGCCACGCGCAAGACCTTTTCGGTCGCCATGGCAAAGGCGCTCCAACCCACGCTTGCCGCGCTGTACGATGCGATGGACCCCGGCCCCGACTACAGCCCCGACGCGGAACAGGCCGCGAAACGCAGCCTGCGCAACACGTGCCTGTCGCTGCTGACCCGGATCGAAGGCCCCGGTCGCGCCCAAGCGCACTACGACGCGGCCACGAACATGACCGACCAGATCGCGGCCTTCGCGGCCCTGCTCGACGCGGGCGATCCCGACATCGCGGCCCGTTTCCACGACCAATGGAAAGACGACAGGCTTGTGATGGACAAATGGTTCATGGCCCAGATCGCACATGCGACACCTGAACACGCCGTCGCAACCGCCCGGCGGCTGACCGAACATGCCCTGTTCGACTGGACCAATCCCAACCGCTTCCGGGCGCTCGTGGCGGGCCTGACGGCGGGCAACCCCGCAGGCTTCCATGACCCCTCGGGCGAAGGCTACCGCTTCCTCGCCGACTGGCTGCTCGAACTCGACGCCAAGAACCCGCAAACCGCCGCGCGCATGTCAACGGCGTTCGAAACCTGGGCCCGTTATGATGCGGATCGACAGGCACTGATCCGCGAGGAACTGACCCGGATCGCGGGCCAGCCCGGGCTCAGCCGGGATCTCGGCGAAATGGTGGCCCGCATCCTGGATGGATGACACCCCCAACCGACATGACCACAAGGGCCCTGGTCACAGGTCCCCCATTTCTCTGTTTCGAAAATATCCCGGGGGTCCGGGGGCAGCGCCCCCGGGTCCTGAGCGAAGCGAGGCAAGACCAATGCGCGCCAGCGCGCCTTCGGGTCACCGAAACAGGGTTGCACTCCAGACCAGGGATACAAGCACCGGCTGGTGCAGCAGGTAGACCAGCAGACTGTGCCGCCCGGCCCAGGCCAGCGGCCATGCCCACCCGGGCGCGTCCCAGCGGGCCAGGCGTGCCCACCCATCCCGCGCCTCGACCGCTTTCGCCACCGCGATGCCGATCAGCACCGGTCCGAACCATGGAAAGAGCGGCACGAAATCCACCGATCGCACGGGCGTGTCGTGCAACCCCACCCACCACAGCCACGGCGCATTGAACATCTCGAACCGTGCGGCTTGCGGGAGCCACAAGACCAGCCCGCCCATGACAGCCAGGCCCCATACCGGCAGCCTCAGGGCCAACAGGCCCAACAGGCTCGCCATGGCGATGGAATGCAGGATGCCGAAGAAGATGAACGCGCCGGGCATCGCGACCCAGGTCACCAGCGTGATCCCGGCGGCCGCGGCCGCGACCATGACGAACCGCCGCCAGAACCCGCGCCAGCGGATGCCATGCCCATGGCCCAGCCACAGACCGACCCCGACCAGGAACAGGAAGCTGCCGGCCGTCAG
>CAYWTM010000062.1:0-19298 GCA_964460185.1 uncultured Roseicyclus sp.
GCCCCCGGGGCTCCGCCCGTTCGACGCTTGAAAGGTCCACCGGACCTTTCATCCGGCTGCGCCGGAGTTGCGTCTCACCCGTTCATGACGCGGGTGCGCTCCGGCGTAACCCGGGCAAAATCCTTGCCAAAAGGTTAGCAACATCGCCGTTTCCGTTTTTCATCAATGGGCTACCCCGGGCGCTCAAACCTGAGCGCCCTGTGCGGGAGGGGGCGGGCCTACGGCCCCCTTACGGCCTCCGGGTGGGCCTCCAGGAAATGCCGCAGCAGCGCGAACAGCCGTTTCGCCTCGGCCACCCGGCCCGCATGCAGCGCCGCGCGGATATCCTCGCTCAGCATCGTCTCCAGCCTGTGCGGCCCGCCATGTTCGTGCATCAGCCGCTCCACCTCCGCCACCGCGGCCCCTTCCGTGATATGCTCGTGATCAGCCACCTGAGCGATCTCCTCGCGCGTCAGGCTGCTCATGTCCTCCATGTCGTCCAGCGTGATCATCCGCCCCCCTTTCCGGTCCCGACGGACCGTTCCCGATGATGCCCGCATCATGCCCGACGCCGCAGCCGCCCCGGTTGACGAGGGTCAATCCGGGGCGATTCCCACGATCGGGAAGCCCGCAAGAGCAGAAAACCCCTTCGCAGTTGCAGAAAAACCCGTGCAAATCGGGTCTTTCCCCGGTTTCTGGACAACCCGTGGAACCGCCGCGAAAAATCGGCCTCACCCACATGATCTGAACAGGGTTCTTCACGGATTTCTCCACAAGAAAAATCCATGCTGCAGTGCTTCGTTCTTGTGCGACTCGGCCCTGATTGGGACTGTGTTTTCACCGCAGCGGGGCAACCGGCAGCGGGGCGCAAACGGCTCCACGGCCAGAGGGAAAACCAGACAGGGACTTGTGCCTTGGGTGGGGGACCCGATGGTAGGGGGTGCAGGGCAGCCGGGCGAAATGGTCGCAAGATCAGGACGTTGGGACAGCCGGCACAACCTGGGACGGCGGCGCGTCAAAGGGGCGGTTTTTCGGAACCGGTCTGATGACAGCCTTGATCGGTAGGCTTTCGGGCCGACGGTCGGGCAACGTGAGAGCACCTTCGGGGTTCGCACGCATGAACCAGGAGGGTCGCAAGGCCCGAGCGGATCAAGAGAAGGCGTCAGGACCGGGGGCAACCCCAATGCTAAGACCGCGTCTGAGCACCTGGCGTCTTCTTCTTTTTTCAACGCTTCAGTCTGAAACGCGAAAACGGGGCCAACGTTTCCGTCAGACCCCGTTCCCGTCAGTATGCTACCGCGTCTATGCACCTGTGCGAGCACCTCTATACGTGCTCCAAGGGCAGATCAACCAAATCTCGTCCCAATGACCACATGAAGCTGCCAGGTAGGGCATGGGCGCAACATCTCGTGTGTGAAATCTATGGATCGCTGCGAAGACCGTGGCTATGGTCAGGAGGCGCACTCCTCAAAAGGTCCCGATCATGGCACAGCCAACTGGATATTCCCGAACGCAAATCCGGCTGCACTGGGCGGTCGTCATCCTGGTCGCCCTGCAATACCTCCTGCACGAGGGGATATCGGATGCCTACGACATCGCCACCGATACCGGCACCTACGCGATGTCGGCGCCCGTGATCGGCCACGCGGTCGGCGGCGCGCTGATCTTGCTGCTGGTGTGCTGGCGTCTGATCCTGCGCCAGGAACGCGGCACGCCGCCGCCGCCCGATGGCGAACCGGCCGTGTTCCAGAAGGTCTCTCACCTTGCCCATCTTGCGTTTTACGTACTGCTGTTCGCGTTGCCGATCAGCGGAGCAATGGCGTGGGGCGGCCAGATCGAGGCTGCGGGCGAGGTCCACGAAGTCTTGCGCGCATTGCTGATGATCCTGATCCTGGCCCATGTGGGCGCCGTGATCGTGCATCAGGTCGTGTGGAAAACCGGGCTGATCAAACGCATGATGAAGGCAGAGGATTGATGCCCCCACGCACCGGTGACGTGACCTAGCCCGCGCCCATGAAGGCGCGGATCGTGGCCTCGAACTCGCGGGGCTTGTCGGCGTGCAGCCAATGGCCCGCATCCGGTATCTTTGCGAATTTCGCGTTCTCGAACAGCGCCTTGATCGCGGGCCGATGGTCCGGCTGGACGTAATCCGATAGCGCACCGGACAAGAACAACACCGGCCCGTCGAAGGTTCCGGACAGATCCGGCCACCCGATGATCCGGGGCATGAACCGTTCCAGCACATCGAGGTTCAGGCGCCATGCCCGCCCCTTCACATCCAGCGACTGGAGCAAGAAGGCCCGCACACCATCCTCGGCCACATGTTCTGCCAGTTGCAGGTCCGCGTCGCGGCGGGTTTCGATCTGCGCAAGGTCGACCTTGCGCATGGCGTCGATCATCATCTGCTGCGTATGCCCGTAGGTGACGGGCGCAATATCAGCCACGATCAGGCGGCGCACCAGGTTGGGATGCAAAAGCGCCAACGCCATCGCGGCCTTGCCCCCCATGGAATGGCCGACGACATCCGCCTGCCCGCCATGGACTGCGACAACCTCGGCGAGGTCGGAGGCGAGATCTGCGTAGGAATGACTATCGAACCAGGGGCTTGCACCATGGTTGCGCATATCGACCGCCAGCACACGGCGCGTGTCCGACAGGCGCTTGGCGACGACGCCAAGGTTGCGCGCAGATCCGTAAAGCCCGTGCGCAATCAGGATCGGAGGGCCGGGCTGGTCTGCCCCGTATTCAGTGATTGCCAACATGCGCCCTGAATATGCGCGGGGCACCCCGGATGGCCAGCACAAACCGCCAGCCTTGAGCAAGGCAGCCGAACCGGAATAGATTTCGGGGATCTGCCAACTGGGGGCCGATTCCATGACCCGCGACGAGCTTGACGCGATCCACGAAGACCTGCGCATGATGCTGGCCGACAGGCTGAATATCCGCGCGCGCACATTTGACAAGGCCATCCGCAAGGCCGGACGCTTGCTGCCGTCCAGGGCGCGCGCGGCCGCCGTCCGGCTGCAAACGCTGGAACAGCGGATAAAACATCCCAAACTGGCGGCCCGCACGGATCCTGCGCTGTTGCGCGAAGATGCGCAAACGATCCGCGATGCGCTGTCGCGTCACCGGCCCGGCGCAAGGGCCGCGCGCGACAGATCGTTTCTTCTGGCCGATATCGGTGTCAAGCTGGCGCTTGTGATCGGCCTGGGCCTGGCCCTTGTGCATTCACAGTTCGGGATCTGACCACGATCAGTGGGCGGGGCGGATGAACGTCCCGTTCTGCAGATCGCGCATCGCCTGGCGCAGTTCCTCTTGCGTGTTCATCACGATCGGCCCGTGCCACGCCACAGGTTCTTCGATGGGTGCGCCCGAGATCAGCAGGAACCGGATACCATCGGGGCCGGCCTGCACGGTGACCTCATCCCCGGCACCGAACCGGATCAGCGTGCGATCCCCCGACATGTCGCGGATGTTGAGCTCTTCCCCCATGACTTCTTTTTCCAGCAACACCCCGTGCGGCCGCGATGCATCGGCAAAGGCGCCGGCCCCTTGAAACACATAGGCAAAAGCCCGGCGGTAGGTATCGATTTTGAACGTTTTCCGGACACCCGCGGGCACTGTCACGTCAAGGTATTGGGGATCTGCGGCAATGCCGTCGACCGGGCCACGCTTGCCCCAGAACTCGCCGGTGATGACACGAACATGGGTGCCATCATCATCGGTCACTTCGGGGATATCCGCACCCTGAATGTCCTGGTAGCGCGGCGCTGTCATCTTTTGCGATCCGGGCAGATTGCCCCAAAGCTGAAAGCCGTGCATCTGACCCTTGGCGTTTCCAAGCGGCATTTCCTGGTGCAAGATGCCCGATCCCGCCGTCATCCATTGCACGGAACCCGCCCCCAGCCTGCCGGTGTTTCCCAGGCTGTCGGAATGTTCGACCGTGCCTTCCAGAACATAGGTGATCGTCTCAATCCCCCGATGCGGATGCCAGGGGAACCCCTTTTGGTAGAAGGCCGGGTTATCGTTGCGGAAATCGTCGAACAGCAAGAAGGGGTCCAGTTCGCTGGGGTCCTGAAACCCGAACGCACGATGCAGATGAACGCCGGCCCCTTCCATGGTCGGCATTGCGTGGCGGGATTCCAGGATGGGGCGGATGGACATGGGACCGTTTCCTTTGATGCTGCCCGACCAACATAGCAGTGCCGGGCGGCCGGGCAATTCTGCACCCGTGAACGCGCCTTGTGCGACGCAGCATAGGTCGGTTTTGGACGCGACCATGCCCGCGATGCGCGAAAGGGTTGGGGCGAACCAAGACAAGGGGGCACTTATGCGGATCGGTTTCATCGGGCTGGGGAACGTCGGCGCCAAATTGGCCGGCACCATGTTGCGCAACGGGCATGATCTGAGCGTCATGGATCTGGACGCCGAAAAGGTGGCGGAATTCGTGACCAAGGGGGCCGGAACGGCCGACAGTTATGCGGCTCTGATGACAGCCAGCGATGTCGTTATCACCTGCCTGCCGCGCCCCGACATTTCGGCCGCGGTGGTCGAAGGCCCCGATGGCCTGCTGGAGGGGATGGCGCCCGGCAAGATCTGGCTTGAAATGAGCACCACGGACGCGGCCGAGATCACGCGACTGGGGGCAAAGGTCGCACAAACCGGCGCCGCGGCCGTCGATTGCCCCGTTTCGGGGGGATGCCACAGGGCGGACACCGGTAACATCTCGATCTTTGCGGGCTGCGACCGGGCCACGTTCGACCGGGTTCTGCCGCTGCTGACCACGATGGGCCGCCGGGTGCTGCATACCGGGCCAATAGGTTCGGCCAGCGTGCTGAAAGTCATCACCAATTTCCTTGCCACCGCCAATCTGGTCAGCTGCGCAGAGGCGCTGACCGTGGCCAAGGGCGCGGGCCTCGACCTCGGCACGGCCTATGAAGCGATCCGGATCTCGTCGGGCACATCGTTCGTGCATGAAACCGAGAGCCAGGTGATCCTCAACGGGTCGCGCGACATCAGCTTCACCATGGATCTCGTGGCCAAGGATATCGGCCTTTTCCAGGACGTGGCCGACCGCGCAGGCGTGCCGCTGGAACTCAACCCGCTCTTGATTTCGATCTTTCACGATGGGATGGCGCGCTTTGGCCCGCGCGAACTCTCGCCCAATATCATCAAGCGACTGGAGGAGGCGACAGGCCTCGACATCACGGCACCGGGCTTTCCGCCCGAGATGGTCGATGACGAGCCCGAGGAACAGGGGGCGGAGGTCATCGTTCGCCACGGATAAGTCCCTCTCGCCATTGGCTTTCGGACCCGCTATGGGAAGGCCATGTCGCTCCTTGATCTGAATGACGGCGAAGTGCTTGCCACCATCGACCCACGCCCGGCGCGGCGCGGGTTCGCCACCGGTGTGGTAGGGCTGTTGGGCATGATGCTGATCTACCTCGCCGGGACCCATCCGCCCGAGGATCCGTTGTGGCTGGTCTTTCTCATCCTCATGGGCGGCGGCAGTCTGTACCTGTCTTGGCTGTTGTGGCAGGCGACCGGCAGGCAGCTGGAACTGACACGCACCGAATTGCGCGAAGCCGGAGGTCGCGTCCTGTTCTCGATCGACGAAGTGAAATCCGTTGATCGGGGCTTTTTCGCCTTCAAGCCCTCGAACGGCTTTCTTGTGCGCCTGACTGCACCGACAACACGCGGGCGGGTTTACGCGCCGGGGCTGTGGTGGCGGGCCGGAAGGACGGTGATGGTGGGCGGCGTGACCTCGGGCGCCCAGGCCAAATCCGTATCCGATCTGATCAACGTCATCATGATCGACCGCGCCGGCAACCTGCCAAGGATGTGACCGCGCCGCAGCGCCTGTCTCAGATGCCTTTCGCCTGGTAGCTTGCCGCGACTTTGCCGATGCTGACCAGGAAACCCGCCGTGCGCAGGTCGGTCACGTCATCACGCGACCACCAGACCTCGCGCATCGACTGGTAGGCCGCGCGCATCGTGTCGTCGAGGCCCGAGCGCACCAGTTCAAGCTCGCCCGCGCCGCGCAGGTATTTGTCCTTGAAATCCGGGGACAACGTCCAATTGATCGAGGTGTCACGGCTGATCCGCTCCAGTTCATCGACGATCAGCTGATGGCGCGATTCCTCTTGCCGCCTTTGCATCCGGCCAAACCGGATATGGCTTAGGTTCTTGACCCACTCGAAATAGCTCACCGTGACGCCGCCGGCATTGGCGTAGAGGTCGGGGATGATCACCGTTCCCTTGTGGCGCAGAACCTCGTCCGCACCCGCGGTGACCGGGCCATTGGCGGCCTCGATGATCAGCGGGGCCTGGATGGCATGGGCATTGTGCATGTTGATCACACCTTCCAGCGCCGCGGGAATCAAGATGTCGCACTCTTCCTCCAACACGCGGACGCCGTCTTCGCGATAGGTGCCAAAAGGGCACCCCCTTACGCCGCCATGCGTCGCGATCCAGTCACGAAGCGCGGCGATATCCAGACCGTTTCGATCCTCGATCGCTCCGTCGCGTTCGATGACATGGGTGACCTTGCACCCATCCTCTGTGCTCAGGAACAGGGCGGCGTGATAGCCGACATTTCCCAGCCCCTGCACGATCACACGCTTGCCATCCAGCGACCCGGAGAGACCTGCCTTGGCCACATCCTCGGGGTAACGAAAGAATTCCTGCAAGGCGTACTGGACCCCGCGTCCGGTGGCTTCGACCCGGCCCTGAATACCACCCGCATTGGGCGGCTTGCCCGTCACGCAGGCGCGCGCATTGATGTCGGTCGTGTTCATGCGTGCATACTGATCGGCAATGATCGCCATCTCTCGTTCGCCCGTGCCCATATCGGGGGCCGGCACGTTTTGCGCCGGATCGATCAGGTCGCGCTTGATCAGTTCATAGGCAAAACGACGGGTGATCTTTTCCAACTCTTCGGCCTCGTAGTGGCGCGGGTCGATGCATAGCCCGCCTTTCGAGCCGCCAAAGGGCGCGTCCACCAGCGCGCATTTGTATGTCATCAGCGCGGCGAGTGCCTCGACCTCGTCCTGGTGCACGTTGGGGGCATAGCGGATGCCGCCCTTGACCGGCTCCATGTGTTCGGAATGCACCGAGCGATAGCCGGTGAAGGTGTGGATCTCGCCCCGCAGCTTCACGCCGAACCGCACCGTATAGGTGGAGTTGCAGACCCTTATCTTTTCTTCCAGGCCCGGGGGCAGGTCCATCAACGCAGCCGCGCGGTTGAACATGAGATCGACGGATTGCCGAAAGCTTGGTTCGCCTGTCTGGACATTCATTGCGTCTTCTCCCCGAGACGGAGCCGCCGCGCTTGAGTGCCTCGCGGCTCTGCCGACAGGAGGCCACAAGGAGTGACCGCTGACAAGGCATCGTCGGCCCAAAAGTCCGCACGTTCAGGTGTATTGACCCTCATAAGGGCTTGGTCTTGCCCCAATTTCGCCGCGGTCTGGGGGCAAGCACGGGTTCGGGTCAATGTGTCCTTGCACCTTCGCCTGTACCGGATCGTCGGAGATACACCGCTATGTGCCGTAATGAACAACAGCTGTTGAACGAACGTATTCTTGGGGCCGTTGCCGCGCATTTGCCGCGCCGTTTCCTGCACCGCGAGGACGGAACGGTCACGATCTTCGCAGCGATGATCTTCATTCTCATGATCGGTGTCGGCGGAATTGCAATCGACGTCATGCGCTATGAAACGCAACGTGTGCAGCTGCAGTACACGCTGGACCGCGCCGTTCTGGCCGCCGCGTCGCTGACCCAGACGCTTGAGCCACAGGACGTGGTGGAAGGCTATTTCGAACGCGCGGGTCTTGCCGACTACCGCCTGAACGTGTCGGTCGAAGAGGCCATCAACTTTCGCCGCGTCGAAGCCCACGCGGAAATGGATATCCAGACCATCTTCATGCAGCTCTTCGGTCAGCGCGTCATGACCTCGCCCGCAATGGGGGCCGCCGAAGAACGTATTCGCAACATCGAAGTGGCCATGGTGCTCGACATCTCGGGCTCGATGGGCGGCGCCCGCATGGACAACCTCAAACCGGCCGCCCGTGAATTCGTGTCCACCATCATGGCCGCCAACATCAATCCCAACGGGGATCAGCTCGTGTCGGTTTCGATCGTGCCTTATAACGGTCATGTGAATGTCGGCACCACCTTGTCATCGGTGTTTGCCCTGACCGACGAACATTCCTATTCGCGTTGCTCCAGGTTCTATTGGGACGATTTTACCGTCTCGGGACTCGACCCGACCGTGCCGATCCAGCGCATGGCGCATTTCGACATGTCGTCCAATTCCTGGAACGACCCCGTGACAAATCCACGTTGCCCGACCAGCAATTACGGGGCCATCATACCCTGGTCGAACAACGAAGCCGCGCTTCATGGCCTGATCAACAGCTTCAACCCCGGCGGCACCACGGCGATCGATGCCGGCATGCGGTGGGCGATGGCATTGCTGGACCCGCTCGCGCGTCCCGCCCTGTCGGGCCTGGTCAGCAATGGCACGGTCCATGCGGATTTCGACGGCCGTCCGGCAAGCTATCTTGACCCCGAGACGATCAAGATCGTGGTCCTGATGACGGACGGCGCAAACACCGAACAATATGACATCGTCGACCACATGCGCAGCGGCCCCAGCCCGTTCTGGCGCGACCCGGATGATGGCGATTTCTCTGTCTACTACGAAGCGTGGGATCTGTATTGGCACGAGGATCATGACACGTGGCGCCCCTACCCGGACGGCGGAGGCGATGACGATGCCGTGCGCCTCGACTACGCGGATCTATGGAACCACATCCCCACCCGCGAGGTAGAGGAGGATCTGTTCCATCGCGACGCTTGGGAAGAACATGAAGGAAGCAATTCGTCGGTCAACCTGTGGCGGCGTCCAACCATCGAGGCGATGGGGAATTTTTTTGAGCCGTGGGACATCACCACCCAGTATGTCTGGGGCGATGAAGGCGACCGTCGCCTGCGCCAGATGTGCGACGTGGCCGCCGCGAACAACGTTCTGGTGTTCTCGATTGCGTTCCAGGCCCCGACCCGCGGCCGGGAAGTGATGCAGTATTGCGCGTCCTCCGACGCCCATTATTACGATGTCACCGGCCTGGATATCTCGGATGCGTTTTCGTCCATCGCGCGCACGATCAACCAACTGCGACTGATCCAATGACGCACAGATCCGGTATCATTCGCCGCCTTTCGGATTTCATCCGGGACGAAAAGGCAACGTCGACGATGGAATTCGTCATCATGTTTCCCGTGATCATCACGCTTTTCATCGGCGTGTTCGAGAACGGCATGATCCTGACCCGTCAGGCCCTGATGGAACGGTCCCTGGACGAGGCCACGCGTATCTTGCGTCTGGCATCCGGCCTTGCCCTGAGCGCCTCGGACATCGAAGAGGCGATCTGCAACAACACAAGCGCCATTCCGGACTGCGAAAATGTTCTGGTCGTTGACCTGCGGGTGGTCAACCGCCTGACCTATGAGGTGCCGACCCCGGACGTCGCCTGCGTCAATCGCAACGACATGGACATCGCCCCCGTCAACCAGTTTCAACAGGGCGAAGACAACGAGCTGATCCTTGTGCGGGCCTGCGCGGTCATCGACCCCATCCTGCCTTTCACCGGCTTCGGCCTGAACCTAACGCGCGACGATTCGGGCGGCATGCACATGGTGGCAGCCTCGGTCTTCGTGAACGAACCGGATTAGGGAGCATCGACATGTTGACGACACTTTTCAACCGGTTCTGGAAAGACGAAAGCGCGGCCGTCACGATGGAAACCGTGATCGTGGTGCCTCTTCTGGCGTGGACCTTCAGCGGCAGTTTCATTTTCTTCGATGCCTACCGAACCTACAACAGTTCGGTAAAGGCGACCTACGCAATCGCCGATATCATCTCGCGCCAGACCAACACGGTCTACGCATACGACATCGACGGCATGGCCAGCTTGTTCGAACACCTCGTCCGCAACACGGGCGAAGTGCAGTTGCGTGTGACCCAGGTTTCGTGGGACGGAACCGATCATACGGTGGATTGGTCGGATGCGACGGGCGGACAGGCCCGGCTGTTCGACGCGAACATGGAAGACATGGCGGACCAGTTTCCCCCGATGGCCGTAAGCGAACGCCTGATCCTGGTGGAAAGTTTCATTCCCTACCGACCGGCCTTCGACGTCGGGCTGGACATCGTGACCTTCACGAATTTCACCTTTACGCGTCCCCGCTATGCCGGGCAGGTGCCATTTGACGGCACCGTGACCGAGCCGCCGGCCAACCCCGCGTCCTGATCCGCCACTCTGTCGCAGGTCGCCACCGACCGGTGCCATGTCGCGTATTGGCACTCAGCGCATAATGCTGCATCTGATAGTGCAGGGGCAGGAAAAACAGCCCAACCTTTTCGGGGGACCACATGCGCTATTCCGGCTGGCAGGTGCTGGCACAAGGTTTGACGGGCAATCGCGGCTGGACCAGGGCCTGGCGCGACCCCGATCCGAAGGACGCCTATGATATCGTGATCATCGGGGGCGGCGGCCACGGTCTTGCCACCGCGTTCTATCTTGCCAAGGAACATGGGCTGACCAATGTCGCCGTGCTGGAAAAGGGGTATCTGGGCGGCGGCAACGTCGGGCGCAACACCACGATCGTGCGCGCGAATTACGGGCTACCGGGCAATTCCGAATTCTACAGCCATTCCCTGAAATTGTGGGAAACCCTGGAAGAACAGACCAATTACAACGTGATGCACAGCCAGCGCGGCATCATCAACCTGTTCCATTCCGACGGCCAGCGCGATGCCTATGCACGCCGCGGCAATGCGATCGTCAACCAGGGTGATGACGCGATCTTGCTGGACCGCGAAGGCTGTCGCAAGATCATGCCGTATCTGGATTACGACCAGACACGGTTTCCCATCTATGGCGGCCTCTATCATCCACGCGGCGGCACCGCCCGCCACGACGCCGTGGCATGGGGCCTGGCGCGCGGTGCCGATCAACGCGGTGTCGATCTGATCCAGAATTGCGAAGTCACCGGCATCGATATCGAGAACGGCGTGGTCAAGGGCGTGCAGACAAGCCGTGGCGCGATCCGCGCCAAGAAGGTCGGCATCGTCGTGGCCGGGCGCTCCAGCCAGGTTGCCGCCATGGCCGGGATGCGCCTGCCCATCGAAAGCCATGTCCTGCAGGCCTTTGTGACCGAGGGGCTGAAGCCGGTGATCGACACGGTCGTCACCTACGGGATGGGCCATTTCTATATCAGCCAATCCGACAAGGGCGGGCTGGTGTTCGGGGGCGACCTGGATTTCTACGCCTCCTACGCCGCACGCGGGAACCTTCCGATGGCCGAGCACGTGATCGAGGCGGGTATGACCCTGATGCCGATGATCGGCAAATCGCGCCTGTTGCGATCCTGGGGGGGGATCATGGACATGTCGCCCGATGGTTCGCCCATTATCGACAAGACCCATATCGAGGGGCTCTACCTCAATTGCGGTTGGTGCTACGGCGGGTTCAAGGCGGTGCCGGGATCGGGCAATTGCTTTGCCCATCTGATCGCCACCGACCGCCCCCACGAGGCCGCGACGCGGTACCGGTTGGACCGGTTCGTGACAGGCCGCGGCCTGATGGACGAAGAAGCCACGGGCAGCCAGCACAACCTGCACTGAAAGATCGGATCCGATGCAAATACCCTGCCCCCTCTGCGGCCTGCGCGACAGCCGCGAATTCACCCCGAAAGGGCATGAAACCTATATGCACCGCCCGTCCGAGGATGCAGCCCCCGAGGCGTGGAACGATTACCTGCACAACCGCGAGAACCCCGCCGGCCCCACCCGGGAGCTTTGGTATCACGGCGCAGGCTGCACGGCATGGCTGGTGGTTGAACGCAACACCGTGACCCATGCCATTTCAGGTGCACAGCTGGCGGCGGAGGTGCGCAATGCGGATTGAAGGGCGCGGCCTGATCGACCGGGACGTCCGGATCCGGTTCCAGTTCGATGGTAAAGGCTATGCGGGCTTTCAGGGTGATACGCTGGCCTCGGCGCTGCTGGCCAATGGGGTGAAGCTCATGGGCCGGTCGTTCAAATACCACCGCCCGCGCGGTGTGCTGACGGCCGGGTCGGAAGAACCCAACGCCTTGATGGAAATCGGTACAGGCGCGTCCATGGTTCCCAACACCCGCGCCACGGTGCAGGAGATCTTCGAAGGGCTAGAGGCGCACAGCCAGAACCGCATCGGCCCGCTCGACCGGGATCTGTTGTCGGTCAACGACCTGCTGTCCCCGTTCCTGAGCGCCGGATTTTACTACAAGACATTCATGTGGCCCCGCGCATTCTGGGAAAAACTGTACGAGCCGATCATTCGGCGCGCGGCAGGGCTGGGCCGGATCACGAAAAATCCAAGCCCCGAGTTCAGCGAAAAGGCCTTTGCCTTTTGCGATATCCTGGTGATCGGCGGCGGCCCTGCGGGTCTGATGGCCGCTCTGACCGCGGCCAGGGGCGGGGCCGATGTGATCGTGGCCGAGGACAGCGCCGATTTCGGCGGCAGGCTGTTGTCGGACATGCAGGAGGTTGGCGGCAAACCCGGTCATGACTGGGTCGCCAAGACCGTTGCGGAGTTGCGCGACATGGAAAATGTGCGCCTGATGCCGCGCACCAGTGTCACCGGGGCCTATGATGATGGCAGCTACGGCGCATTGGAACGGGTGGGCCGCCACCTGCCGGCCCGCGATCATCTGCCGGCGGAATGTTTCTGGCGCATCCGGGCGAAACACGCCGTTCTGGCCGCGGGCGCACACGAACGGCCCATCGCCTTTCCCATGAATGACCGGCCCGGCATCATGCTGGCAGGCGCTGTGCGCAGCTACGTCAACCGCTACGGCGTGGCCCCCGGACAGGACGTCACCATCTTTGCCACCAATGACGATGCGCACCGGACGGCGCTTGACCTGCAAGGCACCGGCGTGCGCGTTGCCGCCGTGATCGACAGCCGCGAAGATGCCGAACAGTTCGGCGAATACCGCCTGATCCGGGGCGGGCAGGTCATTGGCACCAAGGGTCGCCAGGCCCTGCGCGAAATCACCGTGCTGACGGGCGGACGCGAAGAACACATCGTCACAGATTGCCTTGCGGTATCGGGCGGCTGGAACCCATCGGTTCACCTGACCTGTCATCTGGGCGCGCGGCCGGTCTGGGACGCGGACACAAAGATGTTCCTGCCCGCCCCCGGCGCCGTTCCCGGCATGACCCCGGCCGGGTCGTGCAACGGCGCGATGTCGACCGCGGCCTGCCTGTCGGAAGGCCGCGATGCAGCCAAACATGCCCTAAAGGCCCTTGGCCTGAAGTCCCCGCGCATCACCGTGCCCGGTGCCCAGGACGATCCGGGCCGCGCGCAAGCGTTGTGGGTGGTCGAAGGCAAGGGGCGCGCGTGGCTCGATTTCGCCAATGACGTCACCACCAAGGACGTGAAACTGTCGGCGCAGGAAGGCTTCCGCTCGGTCGAGCACATGAAGCGCTACACCACGCAGGGCATGGCGCCCGATCAGGGCAAGAACTCGAACATCGCGGCGCTGGCGGTCCTGGCCGATGCGACGGGTCGCTCGATCCCGGAAACCGGCACCACCACCTATCGTCCGCCCTTTACGCCGGTAAGCCTGGCCGCGATCGGCGCCTGGGCGCAGGGCAAGGGATTTGCCCCCGAGCGCAAGACCACCAGCCACGCCGCCGTTACCGCACGCGGCGCCCCGATGATCGAGGCCGGCCTGTGGTATCGCCCGTCCTACCTGCCGCAGCCGGGCGAAACCCATTGGCGCGAAAGCTGCGACCGCGAGGTCGCGATGGTGCGCAACGCGGTGGGCGTGGTCGATGTCTCGACGCTTGGCAAGATCGACATTCAGGGCCCGGATGCCGGCGCGTTTCTGGATTTCGTTTATACGGGCATGTTTTCGACCCTGAAGGTGGGCCGGGCGCGCTACGGCCTGATGTTGCGCGAAGACGGGCATGTCATGGATGACGGCACAACCGCGCGCCTGGGTGACACCCACTACGTGATGACCACCACCACCGCCGCCGCCGGACAGGTCATGGCGCATCTGGATTTCGTGCGCCAATGCCTGCGGCCGGATCTGGATGTGCATACCATTTCGGTCACCGAACAATGGGCGCAGTTTTCCGTGGCGGGCCCCCATGCAAGGACGCTGTTGAACGGGGTGCTGGATCACCCGATAGATGACGAAAGCTTTCCCTTCATGGCCTGCGGTGCGGTCAAGGTGCATGGCATCGACGCGCGGCTGTTCCGGATTTCGTTCTCGGGCGAACACGCCTACGAGATCGCGGTTCCCGGACGGTATGGCGACGCGCTCTACCGCGACCTTGTCGCCCGCGCCGAGGCTCTTGGCGGGGGCGCGTACGGGATGGAGGCGCTCAACGTCCTCAGGATCGAAAAGGGCTTCATCACCCATTCCGAGATCCATGGCCGGGTCACCGCCTTTGACGTGGGCATGGGCCGCATGTTGTCCCAGAAAAAGGACTTCGTGGGCAAAACCGCCGCCGCGCGTCCGGGCCTGTTGGAAGAAGACCGCGAACGCCTCGTCGGTCTGAAACCGGTCGAGCCAGCGGGCGTGCTGACAGCGGGGGCGCATCTGTTCAACCAGGGTGCCGAGGCCACGCGCGTAAACGATCAGGGCTACGTGACCTCGGTTGCGTATTCGCCGACGCTTGGCACGTATCTTGGGCTCGGGTTCCTGCGCAGCGGCCCGCTGCGCTACGGGCAAGAGGTGATGATGGTCGACCACCTGCGCAATACCCGCACCCTGTGCGAGGTCTGTGATCCTGTATTCTTCGACCCAGAGGGGGGACGCGCCCGTGGCTGATCTGACCGCAAGATCCCCTGCACAAGGCCTGCTGCCCATTGCGCATGGCACCCTGACCCTGTCCGAGGCACCGATGCAGCCGATCTGGGCCATCGCGCCCTATCGCGGCAAGCAAGAGACCCTGTCGAAAGCCCTGCAAAAAGCCCATGGCCTGGCCTTTCCCGCCGTGGGCGAGCTGGCTTCGGCCAAGGCATCGCGCATCGCGTGGTCGGGCATGAACCAGGCGTTTCTTTTTGGCACCGCGCCCGATGCCGCGCTGGCAGACCATGCAGCGCTGACCGATCAATCCGATGCGTGGACCCACCTGGTGCTGGAAGGCCCCGCCGTGCGGGATGTTCTGGCCCGATGGGTGCCCGCCGATCTGTCGCGCGGCTCCTTGCCCGTCGGGCGGTCGTTGCGCAGTCTTGTGGGCCATATGTCGGCGCTGATCCTGCACCCCGAAGACGACCGGTTCGAGATCTTGATCTTTCGCTCCATGGCGGGAACGGCCGTGCATGAATTGACAAAAGCCATGAAAATCATCGAGGCCCGCGGCGCAATCGCCTGAGACCCATCCTTGGGCATGGCGGACCAGCCATAGCATTGTGCATTCCATCCCCAGATGGTTTCGCCCAACCACTGGACAGGGCAGCGCGCGCTCCCGATATTGGGGGCATGAGTCTGCCCCCCGGTTTCCTCGATGAATTGCGCAATCGCGTCTCGATCTCGCAGGTCGTTGGGCGCAAGGTGATATGGGATACGCGCAAATCGAACCAGGCCAAGGGCGACATGTGGGCACCTTGCCCGTTTCACCAGGAAAAAACGGCCAGCTTTCACGTCGATGATCGCAAGGGCTACTATTATTGCTTTGGCTGCCATGCAAAGGGCGACGCACTCGGTTTCATCAAGGAAACCGAGAATGTGGGCTTCATGGAAGCGGTCGAAATCCTCGCGCGCGAAGCCGGGATGACGATGCCCGCGCGCGACCCGCGCGCCGCCCAGATAGCGGACCGGAACACCCAGCTTGCCGCCGCGACCGAGGCCGCGGTTGCGCATTTCCGGCTGCAGCTCAAAACCGCGGCCGGGGCGGCTGCACGCGACTACCTGGACCGGCGCGGGCTGGATCAACCAACGCTGGACCGGTTCGAGATCGGTTTTGCCCCCAACGCCCGCCAGGCGACCTTTGGTGCCTTGACCGCAAAAGGTCTGCCCGCCGACACCCTGATCGAAGCCGGGATTGCCAGCAAACCCGATGATGGCGGCGCGCCTTACGATGCCTTTCGCGACCGGATCATCTTTCCCATTCGCGATCCGCGCGGGCGTTGCATCGGCTTTGGCGGGCGCGCCATGGACCCGAACGCACGGGCGAAATACCTCAACAGCCGCGAAACGCCGCTGTTTGACAAGGGGCGCGCGCTTTACAATCACGGCCCCGCCCGCGAGGCCGCCGGCAAGGGCCAGCCGCTGATCGTGGCCGAAGGCTACATGGATGTGATCGCGTTGGTGAAAGCCGGATTCGAGGCTGCGGTCGCACCACTGGGCACTGCAATCACCGAAGATCAGCTCCGGCTTATGTGGCGAATTTCCGACGAACCGATCATTGCGCTGGATGGCGACACGGCGGGCCTGCGCGCGGCCATGCGGCTGGTGGATCTGGCCATGCCCCTGCTCGAGGCCGGCAAATCCCTTCGCTTTTGCATCTTGCCCGAAGGCCAGGATCCCGACGACCTGATCAAGGCGCAGGGGCGAGAGGCGATGAAATCGCTGCTGGATGGCGCCGTGCCTCTGGTGCAGATCCTGTGGCGACGCGAAACCGAGGGACAGGTCTTCGACAGCCCCGAACGGCGCGCGGCACTCGACAAACGGTTGCGCACGGCCATATCGCGCATCCCGGATCAAAGCCTGAAACGCCATTACGGCGAAGCGCTTGCCGATCTGCGACGCGCCCTGTTCCGCCCACAATCAAACGCTCCGCGCCGGGATCGTCCGTGGCGCGGCGGCTACGGCGCACGCGGATTTGCCGAGGCCCAGGCCCCGCTGGCCGAAACCCGCAGCTCAGCCCTGGGGTCGGGTGCCATGACCGCCGATGATCTGCGGATCGCGCTGATATTGGCAACGCTCAGCCGCTATCCGGCACTGATCGAACGGTTCGAAAGCGATCTGGACCGGCTTGGCCTGCGCCACCCGGATCATGGCCGGTTGGCCGACGCGCTGTTGGGCACCACTGCCCGCACGGCCGATGATTTTGCATCGGATTGTCTGCAAAAAGGTCTTGGCGATATCCGTGAAGCCATCAGCACCATGGCGCATTTGCGCATTGCGCCCTTTCTTTCCGGTCCTCCCGACCCGGAAAAGGCGGCGGCGTGCCTGTCCGAGGAATTTGCAAAGCACCACGCAAAACACGCGGTGGACCATGAATTGGCCGAAGCGTTGGAGGATCTGCGTGATGGGGATGACGACGGCGATCCGAAACTTGCGCGCCGCCTGAACCTTGCGGTTCAGCAACGCTTGCGGGCAAATCGACCCGGCGGGGTGGACGGCGCGGACGTCTCGGAAGACACAGCCGCGCTTTCGGATGGTTTGCGTGCCTTGATAGATGCGCGTGTCTGGGAGAAGAAACGCTAACACATCTAGGCGAATCATTGATTCGCACTACATAGGTTGCACTAGAAATGATTCGGCGCTTTCATCGGTGCCATCGCTATAGCCAAAGGACACTCGCCCATGGCCAAAGACACCGACGATCGCAAACCAGACGGGGACGAGGCCGAGATCAGCCTCGACATGAGCCAGACCGCCGTCAAAAAGATGATCGCCGAAGCCAGGACGCGTGGCTACATCACCTACGATCAGCTGAATGCGGTTCTGCCGCCCGAACAGGTCAGTTCGGAACAGATCGAAGACGTGATGTCGATGCTCAGCGAGATGGGCATCAACATCATCGAGGATGAAGAAGCCGAAGACAGCGACGATCCGAAGGGATCGACCGACATGGTCGAGACCTCGACCTCACGCGAAGTCGCCGTCTCTCAGAGCGAGACCGAAAAGCTTGATCGTACCGACGACCCGGTCCGCATGTATCTGCGCGAAATGGGCAGCGTCGAATTGCTGTCGCGAGAAGGTGAGATCGCGATCGCCAAACGGATCGAGGCCGGCCGCAACACGATGATCGCCGGGTTGTGCGAAAGCCCGCTGACCTTTCAGGCCATCACGATCTGGCGCGACGAACTTCTCGACGAAGATATCCTGCTGCGTGATGTGATCGACCTGGACGCCACGTTCGGCCGGTCGCTTGGCGAAGACGACGACGACCAACCCGTGGTTCAGGCCGTCGCCAATTCCAATGCCGGCCCCGCCAAACCGGAAGCGCAGCCCGAACTGGACGCCGATGGAAACCCGATCGCCGTCGAGGATGACGACGATGAGGACGATCAGGCGAACATGAGCCTCGCGGCCATGGAACAGGCGCTGAAACCGCGTGTCCTGGAAACGCTGGACCGCATCGCAGCCGATTACGTCCAATTGTCCGAAATGCAGGATGCACGCATTTCGGCGACGTTGAACGAAGACGCCAGTTTTTCCGTCAAGGAAGAAGCCACCTATCAGAAACTGCGCTCCGAGATCGTGGAACTGGTGAATGAACTGCACCTGCACAACAACCGGATCGAGGCGCTGATCGATCAGCTTTACGGCATCAACCGCCGCATCATGTCCATCGATTCAGGCATGGTGAAGCTGGCGGACCAGGCCCGTATCAACCGCCGCGAATTCATCGACGAATACCGTGGCCACGAACTGGACCCGAACTGGGTTGACCGGATGGCCGACAAATCCGGGCGCGGCTGGCAGGCCTTGATGGAACGGTCCCGCGACAAGGTCGAGGAACTGCGCTCGGAAATGGCGCAGGTCGGCCAGTATGTCGGCCTCGACATCTCGGAATTCCGCCGCATCGTGAACCAGGTTCAAAAGGGCGAGAAAGAAGCGCGGCAGGCGAAAAAGGAAATGGTCGAGGCGAACCTGCGCCTCGTGATCTCCATCGCCAAGAAATACACCAACCGCGGCCTGCAGTTCCTCGACCTCATTCAAGAGGGCAACATCGGCCTGATGAAGGCCGTCGACAAATTCGAATACCGCCGCGGCTACAAGTTCTCGACCTATGCAACCTGGTGGATCCGTCAGGCGATCACGCGGAGTATCGCGGATCAGGCCCGCACGATCCGTATTCCGGTGCACATGATCGAGACGATCAACAAGCTTGTGCGCACGGGCCGCCAGATGCTGCACGAGATCGGCCGGGAGCCCACGCCCGAGGAACTGGCCGAAAAGCTGCAGATGCCGCTGGAAAAGGTCCGCAAGGTGATGAAGATCGCCAAGGAGCCGATTTCGCTCGAGACGCCCATCGGCGACGAGGAAGACAGCCAGCTGGGCGATTTCATCGAGGACAAGAACGC
>CAYWTM010000063.1:0-19280 GCA_964460185.1 uncultured Roseicyclus sp.
GTATTTTTCCTGGTAGTGGACGGTCAGCGGGAAGAAATCCATTCCCGGCTTGGGTGCCTTGGCGAAGGTCACATTCGCCATGACGCTGGTTTCGCCCAGCGTCGCGATGACAGAGCCATCGGCCTGACGGGCCACACGACCCGTTTCCAGTGTGAGCGTCTCTTCGCCCCACTGCATTTCTTTCTTGGTGATATTGAACATCAATCGTTTCCTATCGGGGAGCACTCCCAGGCCCCTTGCCCGGGTCTCCCGTGTCAATGGCGGCCCCATTGCCGCCGACCCCATTCATCATGTCATGCGCCGGGGTCATGGCGTCACGTCTCAGATGAGGGGCACATATACAGTTTCAGGTCGAAATGAAAGAGGTATGCTGCACCCGCGAGAGCGGTTCGCGCGCGGCTGGTCTGGCCAGGCTTCGCACGGAAAACAAGCCTGGGGGTGCTGGTGTGTTCGGCGCGATCCGGTGGCGGACCGGTGATCCGCGACGGCCAGACCGCATGATCCGGAATCCGCGAACGCGCTAGGGCTTGAAACGGAATCTTTCGCCCCGGCCCTGCCGCTCGGCCGCGCCCACCGGCTCCCACATGTCCGAGGCCATGGCGAACACCTCGGGGCTGACCTGCATCGCGTAGGTCTCACCGCGCTCGGCGTTTCGCCGGGCAACGCGGTCGCGTCTGTCTTGCCGCGGCGCGTCGAGGACATGAACCTGGTATGGCCGGCCCTGTGCTTCGAGTTCGGTATAAAGCGCCACGCGGTCCGCAACCTTTATGAGCCCGAGTTCGACAATCGCATCCTGCCCGTGATCGAGCAAAGACCGCGCCAGGTCCATGATCTGAACCACGCACCGCGCCTTGCGTTCGGCATACCACGGCCACAGCCCTGTTTCCGGGCGATCCGCCTGGAACAGGTTGACCATCCAGGCATCCAGAACCAGCGGGGGTGTCCCCAATTCACGACCCAATCCGATCGCGTAAGTGGTTTTCCCGGCCCCGACAGGCCCCTCTATGATGTGAAGCGTTGCCATAGGCGTAACATATTGCAATCACGCGACTTTCGCCAGATACAAAAGCGGAAACCTGGCTGTCGAAAAAGCCTCAAGACAGGTCTGCCGTGACCTTGGCTCGGCGCCCAAGAAAAAAGGGCCGCACGACGCGACCCTTTTCAATACCCGCAAGATGGTTTGCCTTAGCGGCGGATGCCCAGGCGTCCGATCAGGGACGTATAGCGGCTTTCGTCCTTGGCTTTCACATAGTCGAGCAGTTTGCGGCGCTGTGCGACCATCATCAGAAGACCACGACGGGAATGGTTGTCTTTCTTGTGGGTCTTGAAATGCTCGGTCAGGGTGGTGATGCGGCTGGTGAGGATGGCAACCTGGACTTCGGGCGAACCGGTGTCGCCTTCCTTGGTTGCGAATTCCGTCATCAGACGCTGTTTTTCTTCAGCAGTAATCGACATCGGGGTCTCCTTCAGGATCTAGGGTGATGGCACAAGCCGGGATGTCGTCCAGCAGGGCCCGTGGAGGTCCGCGCAATTCGGCGCAGATGCGGGCGTATAAGCGCATCATCCGCGTTTGCAAAGGGGGCAATCGTGCTCGAAACGCCTGAATGACAGACAAAATGCGAGCCGGGCCGTCAAAATGGCCCGCACTTGTCGCAAAAACCACCATGAATTTGACCAAAGCCAACGCCGCATCTTCACCGTTGCTAAACTGTGGTCTATGAAAAAGGGTACTGCGGCTGACCGAGTCGCGGGATATTCTCGATCGTTGTCCGCCAGCCGGACAAGCGGGGGTCCGCCAGTAGGCGGCCGTAAAGGCGCAGAACGCCCGATCATCCAAGTCTTTGATCTTTTGCGCACGAGGATAGGGCGATGTTGGCCGCTGTTGGACTTCTGGCACTTTTGACAACAGGTTTCGCGTTGAGCGGCCTGCTGGGGAATGACGACACGTCCGATACGGCATCGGACGCGCCGTCCGATGATGGCGCAGACACCGGGGATAGCGCGGACACCGCGCCGGCAGGGTCATTGCTTGCGAATTTCCTGTTCGAAGATGACACCGACCCGGACCAACACCAAGGCGAACGTCCGGGCGAGGCCGTCGTTCAAGGCGAGGTGATCGTGGGCGGCGACACGGACGACACGATTGCCGGCGGCGATCTGAACGATGTCCTGCATGGCAGGGCCGGCCATGATGTGCTGGACGGCAAGGCCGGGCATGACACGGTGTTCGGCGACGCGGGCGAGGATCATCTGTTGCTCGGCCCCTCGGATACCGGCACCGGCGGCGCAGACAGCGACATGTTCGAAATCGCCGCGACGATCGAACTTCCCGATGGGGAGGTTGTCGCGAAGGTGACCGATTTCCAGCAAGGGGTGGATCGCCTCATCCTTGATTTCGACGGCACCGTTTCCGAAGCGCCGGTCATCACCTTCGACACCGAAACCAGCCCCGGCGACACCCTGGTGATGGCCAATGGCGTGGCGGTGACCATGTTGCAGGGTATGTCAGCGATGAACCTGTCTGACATCTACGTGCAGATGAGTGATTTCGACCCTGCAGAGCCTGGCGCCCAGATCGAGGGCACCGATGGTGACGACACCCTGCAGGGGGGCGATGGGAACGACACGATCGATGGCTATGCCGGGGACGACCTGCTGGATGGCGGCACTGGCGATGACCTCCTGCGGGGGCGCGAAGGGATGGACAGCCTGTTCGGGGATGGCGGGAACGATGCGATCACGGGCGGCATCGGCGATGACCAGCTTTCGGGAGGCGCGCAGAACGATATCCTGTTCGGCAATGAAGGGCACGACGCCCTTTCGGGCGATGGCGGCGCGGATGAGCTGTATGGAGACGAAGGCCGCGACACCCTGAGCGGTGGCGACGGCACGGATTTCCTGGCGGGCGGCGACGGGGCGGATGTCTTGTCTGGCGGTGCCGATGGCGATCTGCTGTTCGGCAATGACGGGGACGACAGCCTGTCAGGTGACGCGGGTGACGATTATCTTCAGGGCGGGTTCGGGGCCGACACGTTGGACGGCGGGGCCGGAAACGACCGGCTGGACGGCACCTTTGCCAGGGGCGATTCCCTGTTCGGCCCGTTCGACGAGGATACCGGCGACACCCTGATCGGCGGCGACGGGGACGACACGATCGTGCTTGGGGCGAACGACATCGCCATGGGTGGCGCGGGTGCGGATACGTTCCTGAGCGGCGCCTATATCGAAACGGCCGAGCTTGCCGGGCTGGTGCAGGATTTCGACCCGACGCAGGACAGGATCGAGGTGATGTACGACCCCGATGTAACGCCGGATCCGGAAATCACGGTCCTGGACCTGGCCGATGGCTCGGGGTCGGCGGTATTCCTGGAAGGCACCATGGTGTTGCGGGTTTCAGGTGCGCAGGGCCTGGACGCGGCAGCCATCCAGCTGCGTGAGATCCAGATCGACCCGCAGGCGGAAACCGCCTGATCCGGTGGCGTCTTGCACGATGATCTGGCGACACCCTGCACTCAAGCCAGGAAATGCGGCAACACGGCCGCCAGCACGGCGTCGGGGACTTCCTCCATCGCGAAATGCCCTGAATTTTCGATTTCCATGCCGCTGACAGTGTCAGCCCAGCCCCGCCATGCACCCAGCGGGTCGCCGGTGCGCGCGGGAAAGCCGCCCCTGGCCCAGACAAAGCGCAAGGGGGCTTTGATCCTTGCGCCTGCCGCGCGGTCGGCTTCGTCCAGCGCCCGGTCAAAGGTGGCGCCGGCCCGGTAGTCGTCGCACATGGCCGCCACGCGCGCCGGATCTGCCGCCTGCCGCCGATAGGCGGCGAGCGCTTGCGGCGTAAAGGCCGACAGATCCCCTGAAAAGGTCCAACTTGCCAGCGTCCAATCCATGTAACCCGGCCCATCGGCGCTGATCATCCGCTCTGGCAGGGGGGCGGGTTGCGCAAGAAAGGTCCAGTGATAGGCCTTCATCGCCAGTTCCGCATTCCACGACGCCCAGAAATCGCCCGTTGGCACGATCTCGATGATGCCCAGCCGCATCAGGCGATCGGGATGGTCGAGGGCAAAGCGATAGGCCACGCGTGCGCCCCGGTCATGGCCGAGCACATGGGCGCGCTCCAAGCCCAGCGCATCCATCAGGCCAAGGATATCCAAGGCCATCTCGCGTTTGGAATAGGCGCGGTTTTCGGGATCGTTCGCAGGCACGTCGCTGTCGCCATATCCGCGCAGATCGGGAACGATGACGTCGAAATCCCTGGCCAGACGCGGCGCGATCTTGTTCCAGCACATGTGGTTCTGGGGGTAGCCATGCAACAAGATCAGCGGGGTGCCCTGCCCGCCCCGATGCACCGACAGGTGGATGCCATTGGTTGCCACGCGTGACCGGGTGAACCCGTCAATCCCGGACATCGGCATTCCTCCATTCGACGGGCTGCACCTGGTAGCCGATGTAAAGCGGGTGCTTGGGATGGCCCGCCTTGGATAATCCAAGATGGTAAAGAGATCCGCCGGCCTTGCGCAACATGGCTTCGACATGCGGCCCGCGGTTCAGATGTTCCCCGTGCGTGCCCCAGGCGCAAATCACCTGGTCGGCCCATGACAGGCCTTGCGCGATGGCCGCGTCATTGCCGGGACCGACGGGATCGTCGGCGCGGCGCATGTCCCGCGGATCGGTCGCACGATAGGCAAAGATGTTCAGCACCCGGAACGCCCCGAAATGCAGGGCCCGCGCGCGCCGTTCGCATCTTTCCACCGTGGGATCGTTCTGCATCTCTGTCGCGGTGGACGGGTTGAGCATGATGAAAAGCGCGCGGCGCCCCGCCTTTTCCCACACGCGTGTGAGGGAATAGCGGTAGGCCTCGCAATCGGAATACACCGCAACGCTGGCGGCATCGCCTTTGAGGAATTCGCGCGTGATCATTCCTGAACTTATGCCGATCCAAAAGCGGCAGGGAAAGGCGTGTTCGGCATGTGTCGGCGCATGGCAGACATCGGCACAGGCGAAAGGACCCACCGATACGGCAGGACCTTCAGCATGGTCGGTTTTCGTAGTCAGGGGGTGTCAGGCGTCGCCGTCGTCGTCGTCATCGCTTTCGACAAAGACAACCAAACCGGTCAAGGGATCGACTTCCACGTCGTAGATGTCGCCGCCTGCATCCGAAATCTCCGCCTCGATGATGTCGTCGTCAAGCGCGATGACCAAGACATCGTAACCCATGGTGCCAAGGTTCTTGGTCACATCGGTCATGTCGTTGCCGAGCCAGAGGCCCAACTGGGGCGGCGCGGCCTGCACGGCACCTACAGACAAGGTGGCCATGGCCAAACCTGCAATCATACTGCGTTTCATCATTGATCTCCTCAAGATCTGACAAGGCGACCCTGCTGGGGCAGCAAAGGGAATCCTTCGAGCAAGATGGATAAATCGCAAAGATGGCGAAAATTGGGGGCAGATCTGGCGATATTATGCAGAGCGCCCGCCTGGATCAGAGGTTGAACACCCGTTCGGGGTGCAACTCGCCCGACCGGAACCGGCCAACGGCCACCGGCTGACCCCGAAAGGACGCCCATGCCAGATCGCCGTATTGCACCGACCCGGGCAGCACCTGGCCCGGATTGCCATTCTTGAGGCGCGCGGCACCGGTTTCGGTGGCTTTCAACTCGGGCAGGTCCGCCAGCGCCAGACCCACAGGACCCAGCAAGGCATCGATCTCGGGTGTTCGGGCCAGGGATTCGACCTGTTCCATGCTGACCGCCCCGTCCAGATCAAAGGGCCCGACCCAGGTCCGGCGCAGGGTGACGACATGGCCAAGACATCCCAATTGCGCGCCCAGATCGCGGGCGATCGACCGGACATACCCACCCGATCCGCACACGAAATGCAGCTGTGCGTGGTCGGCATCCGGCCGCCCGGTCAATTGCAGTTCATCGACATAAAGATCGCGCGCGGCCAGATCCAGCGCCTCCCCCTCGCGGGCGAGGTCGTAGGCGCGTGCACCATCCACCTTGACGGCGGAAAACTGTGGCGGAACCTGCCGGATATCACCGGTATAGGCGGGAAGAGCCGCGCGGATATCGTCGTCGGACGGGCGTGCGTCGGAGGTCGCGATCACTTCGCCCGAGGCGTCATCGGTCGTGGTGGCCGCACCCCAGCGAACCAGGAAATCATAGGCCTTCAGCGCATCGCCCAGGTAGGCGATGGTCTTGGTCGCCTCACCCAGCGCGACCGGCAAGAGCCCCGTCGCGTCGGGATCCAGCGTGCCGGCATGGCCGGCCTTCTTGGCCTCGAACGCCCAGCGCACCTTGTTGACCACAGCGGTCGAGGTCACGCCCGCAGGCTTGTCGACCATAAGCCATCCCGAAATGTCGCGCCCTTTGCGTGTGCGACCCATCTTTTGCACCTGTCATCCGTGAAAGACGGCGGGCTACCCGCCTGACGCGCCTGCGTCAACCACCGTGCCGATAATCGGCCCCAGCGGAAGGCCCAGATCCGCGCGCCCGATCGCCGGCGCATACAGACGCGACACACGCCCATCGAAGTAGAGCGCGTTGGGCACTTCGAGGTGGTCGCGGAAGAACCGCGCGAAATGGTGAAAGTTCACCGGCGCGTCCGAGATCACGAGATAAAGCGTGGTGCCATCGACATCCACGCCCACGCCGTTGCGGATGTTGCGGCTGGACCCGTCGGCGATGAACCTCGGATGCAGATCGCCGTCGATCACCAGCATGGGGCCGGATTGGGTGGCATCCCGGCAGTCGGGCGGATCGTCGGCGAATTCGCGGCTTTCGATCAGCTGTGCGGCCCCATCCTGCAGGCACAGGACACCATTGGGCAGCAGCCCGAAATTTCCCGGCCCGTCCGATGTGATGATGCGCATCTCCTGCTGGCCGTCCTGCACGTAGAGGCCAACGGGCGCCAGATCCTCGTGGAACATGCCGGCATTCATCGCCAGACCGAGCCTCTGGCCCTCGGGCAGGCTTTGATCGACACGCGAAAAGCTGCCGAAGATCACGCCATCCCGGTCGCGCAGGAACAGGCGAAGATCCTCCTGGGTCAGGTCAATGGTGCAGGCCGTAAAAGGCGCGCCGTCGAATTCGACCTGCTCACAGGCCAGCGCCGGCGTGGCCATGAAGGCCGCCACCACCGCCAGCGCGCGGATCATTCCGCATCCTCCGCCTCGTCACCGCCTTCGATGTCGCGGCGCACCGCGTCCTGCGCGAAAATCCGGCGGGTATCGTCCATCTGGTCGAAGGTCGCGTCGATCACGAAGCGCAGATCAGGCGCGTATTTCAGCGTCATGTCCTTCATGATGGCGCGGCGCAGTTCGCCCCGATTCCGCTTGAGCGCGTCAATGGCCTCGCGCCGTTGACCACCGCCCAGCGGCATCACGTAGACCGTCGCGATCTTGAGGTCGGGGGAGGTGCGCACCTCACCCACGGTGATCGACATCCGGTTGAGGTCTGGATCGTGCACATCGCCGCGCGCCAGAACGTCCGACAAGGTGCGCCGGATCAGTTCGCCGACGCGAAGCTGGCGTTGAGACGGGCCCGAGCCCTCGTTGAAGCGGTTCTTGGCCATCAGCAGCGGTTCCTTCCTGAGCCTCCAGATATGGGATGCAGGGCCGTCCCGCAAGCGACGGCTTCCGGCGGACGCCGCGTTCGGGTAAGACCGGGCCGAAACACGAAAGGGCAATGACATGACCGACAGCATCGGGATCGCCGTAATGGGGGCGTCCGGCCGGATGGGGCGGATGCTGATCGACACGATTGGCGCGTCGGATCGTGCGCATCTGGTGGGTGTGACCGAACGGGCCGGGCATGACTGGATCGGCGCGGACCTGGGCGAGGCCCTGGGCGGCGCAGCGATGGGCGTGCATGTCTTTGACGACGCAATCGAGGTGATCGCCAAGGCGCAGGCCGTCATCGACTTCACCAGCCCCGCCGCAACTGTGGCTCATGCCGCCCTGACGGCGCAGGCGCGCTGCGTTCATGTCATAGGCACCACCGGCATGGCTGCCGAAGATATCGCCGAACTCGATGCCGCTGCCCGCCATGCCACCATCATCCGCGCCGGCAACATGAGCCTTGGCGTGAACCTGCTGACCCGGCTGGCGCAGGAGGTCGCCCGCGCCCTGGACGAGGATTTCGACGTCGAAATCGTCGAGGCGCATCACCGTCACAAGGTCGATGCCCCCTCGGGCACCGCCCTGATGCTGGGCGAGGCCGTGGCACGGGGGCGCGGCGTATCGCTGGAGGATGTGTCGGACCGGGGCCGCGACGGCATCACCGGCGAACGCAAGCGGGGCGATATCGGGTTTTCGGCGATCCGGGGCGGGGACGTCGTGGGTGAACATGACGTGATTTTTGCCGCAGATGGCGAACGCATCGTCCTGCGCCACCTGGCGACCGACCGGGCGATCTTTGCGCGCGGTGCGCTGAAGGCTGCGCTTTGGGGCCAGGGCAAGCCACCGGGTCACTATTCCATGATGAGCGTGCTGGGATTGGCATAACCCCGCCTATGGGTCTTGATTGAGGCCGCACCGCCGCTAATTGACTCGCTCGTGATCTTTTGACCGGGGGAGCTGACGATGTTGCGGAATAGTTTTACTGCGCCGACGGTTGTCGCGAGCGCGTTTCTTGGGCTGGCAGTCGCGGAACCCGCACAGGCCGAGGATTTTCGGACAGTCGAAAGTGCCGATACCTTCGTCAGCCTGATCACCGGGCGCGAATTGCGCCGCCTGGGCATAGCATTGACGGTCACGCCGCAAGGCGAGATCGAGGGCGATGCCTTTGGCTACCCGGTGACCGGCCAATGGTCCTGGGACGGTCAGTATTTCTGCCGCGATCTGTACTGGGGCGGCGATGACCTGGGATACAATTGCCAACTGGTCGAGGTCAGGGGCGACACGATCCGGTTCACCTCGGACCAGGGTGCCGGGCAATCGGCACGACTGAGCCTGCGCTGACGCCCGTGTAATGGGACAAGGCGCAAGCCTGCCTTGCGCAAATCACGGGCTACCGATCAGAAATCGACAGCGATGCCCTTTCTTTCCCAATCTCCGTAGCGCACGGGCTCCGGCCCGTCGCGCCCGCCCAGTTCGGTCGGCAAATCCTGCGCCTTTGCCTTTTTGCGGCGGTCTTCGGCCTCGGCCAGGGCGCGCTGTGCCTCTGGGGGAAGCTGGGAAAGATCGCGGTCCGTTGCGTCGTCCATGGCTGAGATCCTTGTGGAAGCGTTACAGGTGATATACGCGCCAAGGCCTCGGGAACAAGGGGATGCGACATGGCACAGGGCGCGGGACTGGATGCACGCTTTGCCGCCATCAAGGCGCTGGAATGGGTGCTGCGCGACAAGCGGATGCTGGCGCATCTGCCGGCCAATCCGCGCCATAGCCCCGCCGACCAGGCCCGCGCGGCGCGTCTGGCCGGGCTGGTCTTGCGCCATTTGCAGCCCATAGACGCCGTTCTGGTCCCCTATCTCGACCGTAAACCGCCCCTTGGCGCGCTGCTCATCCTGAGGCTGGCCGCCGCAGAGCTGCTGGTGGCCGGCGAAGATCCCCATGGCGTCGTCGACAGCGCCGTGAAACTGGCCAAGGCCGGCAGGTCCACGGGGCGGTTGTCGGGCATGATCAACGCCGTGTTGCGCAAGGTCGCCGTCGAGGGGCCCGAACGGTTTGCCGCGGAACCCGCGCAGCGCCTGCCGGGCTGGATCGGCGGCCCGGTGAAAAAGCGGTTCGGGCAAGACGCGCTGCGCGCGATCGAGGCCGCCCATGTGCCGCAGCCGCCCATCGATCTGACCCCGAAACCCGGCGTGGAATTGTCGGTCGAGGGGGCCACGATCCTGCCCACGGGCAGCGTGCGTCTGCCCCCCGGCGCGCAGGTCAGCGCGATCCCGGGTTACGATGACGGCGCGTTCTGGGTGCAAGACGCCGCCGCTGCCCTGCCGGTTCGCCTGCTTGGAGATGTGCGCGGCAAGCGGGTGCTGGATCTGTGCGCCGCACCGGGCGGCAAGACCATGCAACTGGCCGCCGCCGGTGCCGAGGTCACGGCGCTGGACCTGTCCGAACCCCGGATGCGGCGGGTGCGCGAAAATCTCCGGCGCACCGGTCTGTCGGCCGATCTGGTGATCGGCGATGCGCTGGAACACGCCGGTCAATACGACGCGGTCTTGCTGGATGCGCCCTGCACCGCGACGGGCACGATCCGCCGCCATCCCGACCTGCCCTTCGTCAAGCGCTGGACCGAGGTGGAAGAGCTGACGCGCCTGCAGATGCGTCTGCTGGATCACGCCCTGACGCTGCTTGCACCGGGAGGAACGCTGGTGTTCTGCACCTGTTCGCTGCTGCCGGTGGAGGGCGAGTTTCAGGTGACCGCCGCCCTCAAGCGGCATGCGGCCCTGCGCGCGATTCCGGCCGATCCGGTGGCGCTTGGCGGCGATGTCGCATGGGCCAGCGCCGAGGGCGGTCTGCGCCTGCGCCCGGATGACTGGCCGGATATCGGCGGGATCGACGGCTTCTACATGGCGGCGTTGACCACCGGGTGACAGCCCGGCACTGCGCGCGTATCCTACTCCAAAACCAGAGCCCCGAGCAGCCCGACGCCCCATGTCCAACACACGCGACATTCCCCAAAGCGCGCCTGCTGCGCCGCCATTGTCCGGTCGCGTCAGCATGGGCGACCGCTGGGCCGCGATTCGCGCCGGCCTGACCGGCGGGCGGATCCGGGGATTCATCTGGCAACCGCAGCCCAGTTTCGCGGGCTCGGAAACGCGGGGCCGGCAGATGATGGCGGGCAACATCGTCCTTGGCGGGCGCCTGGTCGAAGCCGGCGAGCGGTCGCCATGGGATATCCCGCCGCCCAACGAGACCTTTCTGGAGACCCTGCACGGGTTCGACTGGCTGGATGATCTGGCGACCGTCCCCAACGGTGCCGGGCGCAAGACGGCGCAGGACTGGATGGGCGGCTGGCTGAACCGCTACACGCGCGGGCGGGGGCCGGGCTGGACCCCCGACCTGGTCGGGCGGCGGCAGATCCGCTGGATCACCCATGCCCTGTTCTTGATGAATGGACAGGCGGCCGAGGATCGGCGCCGCTATGTGTCGGTGCTGGCCGGGCAATCCAGATTGCTGGCCACGCGGTGGAAACAGGCCAGCCCCGGCCTGCCCCGGTTCGAGGCGCTGACCGGCCTGATCTATTCGGCCTGCGCCTTGCAGGGGATGGAAACGCAACTGCGCCCGGCGATGCGGTCGCTGGCGCAGGAATGCGCCGACAACATCGATGGCTCGGGCGGCATCGTCACGCGCAACCCCGAAGAATTGCTCGAGGTCTTTCAGCTGCTGACTTGGGTCGCCGCGATCCTCAAGGAAACCGGAAAGGCCCCCGACCCGGCGGTCGATACCGCGATCATGCGCATCGCGCCCACCTTGCGCAGCCTGCGCCACGCCGATGGTACGCTGGTGCGGATGCATGGCGGCGGCAAGGGAGTACCGGGTCGGCTGGACCAGACGCTGGCGCGGGCGGGCGTGCGCCCTGCACGGGTCAAGGGACTTGCGATGGGATATGCGCGGCTTGGCGGGCGGCGGGTGTCGCTGATCGTGGATGCCGCGCCACCGATGATGGGGCCGCGCAGTTTCAACGCCCATGCCTCGACCCTTGCGTTCGAGCTGACCTCGGGGCGGCAGCCGGTGATCGTCAGCTGCGGCTCGGGGCGGCGGTTCGGGGCGGCGTGGCGGCGCGCGGCGCGGGCCACAGCCAGCCATTCCACCGTGTCACTGGTGGGCTATGCCTCGGCCCGGCTGGCGCGCGGGGCGGCCCATGAGGAACCCGAACGGCAGGATCTGTCCAATGGCCCGGCGACCGTCGAGGTGCAGGAAGCGCAGATGAAGACCGCCGATGGCATCACGCTCAGCCACGATGGGTGGCGCAAGACCCACGGCCTTGTGCATCTGCGTGCCTTGCAGCTGGATCATGACGGCGGCCTGTTGCGTGGCGAAGACGGGCTTGCCGCGATGACCGAGCGCGATCGCGACACGCTGGACCGCGTCCTGGCGCGGCGGCCGGACGATACGGGCCTGCGCTACGCAGCCCGGTTCCATCTGCATCCCGATTCGAAGGCCGAGATCGATATGGGCGGGACTGCCGTTTCGATCCAGCTGCCCAACCGGGAAACATGGGTTTTCCGCTATGGCGGCGACGCAAAGCTGACGCTGGAGCCCGGCGTTTACCTTGATGGAGACCGTCTGCGCCCGCGCGCGACAAAACAGATCGTTCTCACCGGCGCACTGACGGGGTATGGCAGCGCGGTAAGCTGGACGCTTGCCCGACCCGTGGGGCTTTTGCCGGCCCCCGAGGCCGAGGGCGAGCCCGAAGATTAAGGACATTTTCTGCTCATGACCGATCTCGTGCCCATCCGCCGCGCGCTCTTGTCCGTATCCGACAAGACCGGGCTGATCGAATTTGCCAGTGCTCTCGCCGAAAATGGGGTCGACCTGTTGTCGACGGGCGGCACGGCCAAGGCGTTGCGCGATGCCGGGCTGGCGGTGCGCGACGTGGCCGAGGTCACGGGATTTCCCGAAATGATGGATGGCCGGGTGAAGACCCTGCACCCGATGGTGCATGGCGGCCTGCTGGCGTTGCGCGACAATACAGAGCACCGGACCGCGATGGAGGCCCATGGCATCGGTGAGATCGATCTGCTGGTGGTGAACCTCTACCCGTTCGAGGCCACCGTTGCGGCGGGGGCGGATTACGACACCTGCGTAGAGAATATCGATATCGGCGGGCCGGCAATGATCCGGGCCGCGGCCAAGAACCATGCCTTTGTCACCGTCGTCGTCGATACCGGGGATTACGCGGATGTGCTGGCCGAACTGGGGACGGGCGGCACCAGCCTGCAGTTCCGGCAGCGCATGGCCCGCACGGCCTATGCCCGCACGGCGGCCTATGACGCGGCCGTGTCGACGTGGATGGCCGGCGCCCATGGCGATCCCGCACCTCGGCGCCGGGCCTTTGCCGGACAGTTGGTGCAAACCATGCGCTATGGCGAAAACCCGCACCAGGCGGCGGCGTTCTACGCCGATGGCTCTGCCCGGCCCGGCGTGGCCACCGCCACCCAGCATCAGGGCAAGGAGCTGAGCTACAACAACATCAACGACACCGATGCGGCTTTCGAGCTGGTGGCGGAATTCGCGCCCGACCAGGGCCCCGCCTGCGCCATCATCAAGCATGCCAATCCGTGCGGCGTTGCGCGTGGTGCGACCCTGGCCGAGGCCTACGCCAAGGCGTTCGATTGTGACCGGACCAGTGCGTTTGGCGGGATCGTCGCGCTGAACCAGCCGCTGGACGGGGCCACCGCCGAAGAGATCGTGAAGATCTTCACCGAGGTCGTGATCGCACCCGATGCCGATGACGACGCGAAGGCGATCTTTGCCGCGAAAAAGAACCTGCGCCTGCTGACCACCAACGGTCTGCCCGACCCGCGAAGCCCGGTCACCGCCTACAAGCAGGTCGCGGGCGGCTTCCTGGTGCAGGACAAGGATACGGGGCTGGTCACGCCCGAGGATCTGCGCGTCGTGACCCGCCGCGCGCCGACCGAGGCCGAACTTGCCGATCTGCGCTTTGCCTGGACCGTGGCCAAGCACGTGAAATCCAACGCCATCGTCTACGTCAAGGACGGGGCGACCGTGGGCGTCGGCGCGGGCCAGATGAGCCGGGTGGACAGTTCCACCATCGCGGCGCTGAAAGCCGGGCGCATGGGCACGGAGCTTGGGCTGTCGGACACACCGGCCAAGGGGTCGGTCGTGGCGTCGGATGCGTTCTTTCCCTTTGCCGATGGCCTGCTTGCCGCCGCGCAGGCCGGAGCGACGGCGATCATCCAGCCCGGTGGGTCCATGCGCGATGACGAGGTGATCGCGGCCGCCGACGAGGCGGGATTGGCCATGGTCTTTACCGGCATGCGGCATTTCCGGCACTGAGCCCGCCAAGCCCGCTTGGACGCGGTCGGCCATTGGGCTAAGGTCCGGGCGAATATCAGCAATCCCGCCACCAGCGCGGGTATCGAGGCACCATGCGGTTGGTCTTTTTCTCGGCAGCGATCTGGTTCGCCATCGATCAGGCGTCGAAATACGCCGTGGTCTACGGCATGAACCTGGTCGAGAGAGGCATCATCGAGGTCTTTCCGCCATTTCTGGTGTTCAAGATGGGGTGGAACACGGGCATCAATTTCGGCCTGATGTCGGGGGGACCCGAAGTCATGCGGTGGATCCTGATCGGTGTGGCGCTGGTCGTGTCGGGGTGGCTGGTATGGTGGGCCAAGACAGGCCTGACCCGCCCGATTGCGCTGATTTCGGCCGGCGCGGTGATCGGCGGCGCGATGGGAAACACGCTGGATCGGCTGATCTACGGGGCGGTCGCGGACTTTTTGAACATGTCTTGCTGTGGCATCGACAACCCGTTTGCGTTCAACATTGCCGATGTCGGCATCTTTGCGGGCGCGTTCGGCTTGCTGATCTTTGCAGATAGCTCCAAGATGGACCGTGACGGGGCCTGAGATTTGCGTTAGACCCCGGCACTGACGGAATTCGAAGGACAAGACCGACCCATGCCTCGCCTGATGACAGCCCTGACGCTTTCAGCCGTGCTCGTCGCGTTGGCGGCGTGTGGTCGTGGCGACCCGAACCTGATGAACATCCGCAACACGGAATCGGGCCCCGATGAATTTTCGGTCCTGCCGACCGAACCGATCGAAATTCCCGATGACCTTGCATCGCTGCCCAACCCGACGCCCGGCGGCGTGAACCGCACGGATCCCGACCCCGAAGGCGACGCGATCCGCGCCTTGGGCGGCAACCCGGCCCGCGCAAGCCAGCAGGCCGCGGGCGTGGTCAACTATGCCAACCGGTTTGGCGTGACCCCCGACATCCGCGGGACACTGGCCGCAGAAGACCTGGCGTTCCGGTCCGACAACCGCGGGCGGATCCTGGAACGCGCGTTTGGAACCAACGTGTACTACAACGCCTACCGGGCCCAATCGCTTGACCGCTATGCCGAGCTGGAACGGCTCCGCCGCGCGGGTATTCGCACCCCGGCCGCGCCGCCTGAAGAGTTCCGGCAATAGCCGCCTTCTCACGATCTCGTCACGCCCGCTTGATGGCGGATGGCGGCCGCTTATCTTGACCTGAAACGCATTCATCCGGAGGACGTGCATGTTGCATCGTCTCGCGCTGGCCCTTGGCCTGACTATCGCCCCCTTCGCCGCACAGGCCGCAAGCGAGGTGACCGAGTTCTTCTTGGACAACGGCATGCAGGTCGTGGTGATCGAAGACACCCGGATCCCGGCGGTGACCCACATGGTCTGGTATCGCACCGGCGCGGCCGATGAACCGCCCACCCAATCCGGCATCGCCCATTTCGTCGAGCATCTGATGTTCAAGGGCACGGACGACATGGACAGCGGCGAGTTTTCGCAGGTGGTCGAGGCCAATGGCGGATCCGACAACGCGTTCACCTCGTGGGATTACACCGGCTATTTCCAGCGCGTCGCGGCCGATCGCCTGGACCTGATGATGCAGATGGAAGCCGACCGGATGCGCGATCTGATCTTTACCGAGGCCGAGATCACGACCGAACGCAGCGTGATCCTGGAAGAACGCGCGCAACGCACCGACAGCTCGCCCGGCGGCCTGTTCAACGAACAGATGCGCGCCGCGCTGTACCTGAACCATCCCTACGGCATCCCGATCATCGGCTGGCGCCACGAGATGGAAGAGTTGTCCATCGAGGACGCCGAGGCGTTCTACGAGACCTACTATCATCCCAATAATGCGATCCTGATCGTGGCGGGCGATGTGACCCCGGATCAGGTCCGTGACCTGGCCCAGCAGCATTACGGCCCGATCCCGGCCTCGGATGCGCTGCCAGCCCGCGCGCGCCCGACCGAGCCGCCGCATATCGCCGATCGCAGGCTGGTCTACGAGGATGAACGCGTCAGCCGCCCCTACGTGGCGATTTCGATGCTGGCCCCGGCGCGCGAAGCAGGCAATCAGGCCGACGCGGCCGCGCTGACGTTTCTTGCGCAGATCATCGGCGGGTCTGGCCAGACCTCGCTCTTCGCGCGCCAGTTGCAGGTGGAAGAGGAACGCTCCCTGTTCGCGAGCGCCTATTACGATTCGACCAGCCTTGATGCGTCGACCTTCACCCTGGTCAACGTGCCCGTGCCCGGCATTTCGCTGGAAGAGGCCGAGGCCGATCTGTGGCGGATGATCGATACCTTCCTGCAAGACGGGATCGACCCCGACCAGTTCGCGCGGCTTCAGTTCCAGATCGAGGCGTCGGAAATCTATGATCAGGACAACACCGACGGGCTTGCGCGGGCCTATGGCGTGGCGCTGACCTCGGGGCTGACGGTCGAGGACGTGGATGCCTGGCCCGAAGTTCTGGCCGCCGTCACCCCCGAAGACGTGATGCAGGCCGCCCGCCGCCTGTTCGACGATCCCAGCACGGTGACCGGGTATCTGACCCGACCTGCGGATAACACGCAAGCACAGGAGGTCACCCAATGATGTCCCGCATCGCAGGCCTGATCGCGGCCCTCGCATTCGCCCTGCCCGCCCATGCCAATATCGAGATCGAAGAACTCACATCGCCGGGCGGAATCCAGGCATGGCTGGTGGAGGATCATTCGATCCCCTTCGTGGCCATCGATATCTGGTTCCGGGGTGGGTCCGTATTGGAAGCCCCCGAGCAGCGCGGCGCGACCTACATGATGATGGGCCTTCTGGAGGAAGGCGCAGGCGACATGGACGCCAGTGCCTTTGCCGAAGCGGTCGAGGGTCTGGCCACCAATTTCGGCTTCGACAGCTACCGCGACGCGGTGACGGTCAGCGCGCGGATGCTGACCCAGAACCGGGATGAGGCGGCCGATCTGTTGCGTCTTGCCCTGACCGAGCCCGCCTTTGACCCAGTCGCCATCGAACGGGTGCGCGGCCAGGTGATTTCGATCATCGAAGGGGATGCACAGGATCCCAATGAAATCGCATCGAACACGTTCAATGCGCTGGCCTTTGGCGATCATCCCTATGGCAGTGCGCAGGAAGGCACGGTCGAGACGATAACCGCCCTGACACGCGACGATCTGATCGCGGCCCATCGGGCGGCGTTGACCCGCGACCGGGTTGTCGTGGGCGCCGCCGGTGACATCACGGCCGAGGAACTGGGCGTGCTGATCGACCACATTCTCGGCGGTCTGCCCGACCAGGCGCCCGATCGTCCGGGCCCGGCGGAATACCTGCTTGGTGGCGGTGTCACGGTCGTTGATTTCCCCACGCCGCAATCGGTGGCCATTTTCGGGCATGCCGGCATCGCGCGCGACGATCCGGATTTCTTTCCGGCTTTCGTCCTGAACCAGGTGCTTGGCGGTGGAAACTTTCGCTCGCGCCTGATGGAAGAGGTCCGGATCAACCGTGGCCTGACCTACGGCATCGGCACCTACCTGTCGCTGGCCGATCTGTCGCCGACGCTGTTGGGGCAGTTTTCATCCTCCAACGATCTTGTTGGGCAGGCGGTCGAGGTCATCCAGGGCCAATGGGCCGACATCGCCGCCAATGGCATCACCGAGGCCGAGGTGGACGCCGCGATCCAGTACCTGACGGGCGCCTACCCGCTGCGCTTTGACGGCAACGGCACGATCGCGGGTATCCTTGCGGCGATGCAGGCCGATGATATGCCGGCCGATTACATCGCCACCCGCAACGACCGGGTGGCCGCCGTCACGGTCGACGACGTGCGCAGGGTCGCGGCGCGTTTGCTGCAACCTGATAACCTGCACTTTGTCGTGGTGGGTCAGCCCGAAGGTTTATCCCCCGGAAACTGACCTGCCGGGTCTTTCATCGACTCACAGGGGCGTGCTAGGTTTTGTGGCATGTCCCTTGATGACCCCAAGATAAGCCGCCCTGTCATCCGGCAGCTGGATGAAACCGCGATCAATCGCATCGCGGCCGGTGAAGTTGTGGAACGCCCGGCCTCTGCCGTGAAGGAACTGGTGGAAAACGCGCTGGATGCCGGCGCGCGGCGGATCACGGTCGAGGTGGCGCAGGGCGGCAAGGCCCTGATCCGGGTCATCGACGATGGCTGCGGCATGGATGCCGACGATCTGCCCCTGGCGCTGAGCCGGCACGCGACCTCCAAGATCGATGGCAGCGATCTGTTGAACATCCGGAGCTTTGGCTTTCGCGGCGAGGCGCTGCCCTCGCTCGGGTCGGTGGGACGGCTGAAGATCACCAGCCGGGTGGATGGAGCGGATGCGCATGAGATCCGTGTGACCGGCGGCGTCATCGCGCCTGTCCGGCCTGCGGCCCTGTCGCGGGGCACGGTGGTCGAATTGCGGGACCTGTTCTTCGCCACGCCCGCGCGTCTGAAATTCATGCGCAGCGACCGGGCCGAGATGCAGGCGGTCACCGATGTGGTCAAACGGCTGGCGATGGCGGAACCGGGCGTCGGGTTCACCCTCAAGGATGTGACCGACGGGGAACGCGTGGTTTTGCGGGCCGATGCGGAAACCGGCGATCTGTTCGACGCGCTGTCCGGGCGACTGGGCGGCCTGATGGGGCGCGAGTTCATCGACAACGCGATCAGGATCGACGCCGAACGGGAAGGTCTGCGCCTCAAGGGATTTGCGGGGCTGCCCACCTATTCGCGTGGTGCAGCGGTTGCGCAGTTCCTGTTCGTGAACGGCCGGCCGGTGCGCGACCGGCTGCTGCTCGGGGCCTTGCGGGCCGCCTACATGGACGTGCTCAGCCGCGACCGGCATCCCGCCGTGGCGCTGTTCATCGACTGCCCGCCCCACCTGGTGGACGTGAATGTGCACCCCGCGAAATCCGAGGTGCGGTTCCGCGATCCGGGGATGGCGCGCGGGCTGATCGTATCGGGCCTGCGTCATGCGCTGGCCGAGGCCGGGCACCGGTCCTCATCGACCGTGGGCGACGGGGTGCTGGGGGCGTTCCGGCCCGAGACAGCCCCCCCCGGGCCGGCACGGATCTACCAGATGGACCGCCCGCGCGGCGCGACGCTGGAGCGCGCCCGCGACTGGCAGGCCCCGGCCCTGCAAGACCCCGCGGCCCTGTGGGACGCCCCCACGCCTTCGGCCCGAGTGGAAACGGACGCGCCCGAGCCCGAGGCAACCACCCGTCCGCTCGGGGCGGCGCGGGCGCAGGTTCATGAGAACTACATCATCGCCCAGACCGAGGCAGGCATGGTCATCGTCGATCAGCACGCCGCCCATGCGCGACTGGTCTA
>CAYWTM010000064.1:0-19041 GCA_964460185.1 uncultured Roseicyclus sp.
ATAGGTGTCCTCGGAGAAATCGCTGTGGCCGGGCGTGTCGACCAGGTTGAAGCGATACCTGCCGAAGTCAAAGGACATGGCCGAGGCGCTGACGGAGATGCCCCGATCCTTTTCCATCTGCATGAAATCCGACCGCGTGCGGCGTGCCTCGCCCTTGGCGCGCACCTGACCGGCCATCTGGATCGCGCCGCCGTACAGCAGGAACTTTTCGGTCAGCGTCGTCTTGCCCGCATCGGGATGCGAGATGATTGCGAATGTCCGGCGTCGCGCGATCTCGGGCGGCAGGTCGGGGCGGTTCGTGGGGGCGGTGTCCAGCATGGGCGGGATATAGGCGAGGGCGCGGGCGGGGGCAACGACTGGCTTGGGGTGGCAACCCGGTACGGGCCGGGCAAACCGCCGGCAGGGGCGCACCGTCATGGTTTGCCCTATGCCACCGTCCCAATGGCCCATAGTGTGCGTGACATGCATTCGGACCCAACCACCCAGAGGCACCCCAATCATGACATTGCAAGATATAGCTGACCAACTGGTCGAAGGCTGCAGAACCGGTGGGGAGGACGCCAACCTGACGGCGCTTTACGATCGCGACGCGGTATCCGTTGAGCCCGCCGATTATTCCGGTACGGGCCGAGAAACCGTTGGCCTTGAGGGCATACGCGGCAAACACGCCTGGTGGGCCGAGACATTCGAGACGCACGGGACGCAGGTGCAGGGCCCGTTCGTGCATGGCGATGACCGTTTTGCCGTGATCTTCGGGATTGATGCCACAAACCGGCAAACCGGAGAACGTGTTCAGATGCAAGAGGTTGCGGTCTATCACGTGGCCGACGGAAAGATCGTCCGCGAGGAGTTCTTTGGCACCGGCTAGGGGCACCCCTGTCTGGTCAGCCCTTGGGTTTCAGCCGCCCCTGCGACGCCCGCGTCAGGCGATCGGCGGCATTGGCAGCATCCCCGAGCGCTGCTTCGTCGACCTCGAACCCGGCGGCGTCGCGTTGTTCGCTGTTCGCCCGGTCCAGCGACAGATCCGAGGGCAGGCGGGCGCGCGTTTCCGACGTGACCAGCAGGCTTTCGACGGCGATCCCCTCGGCATAGATGATCTCGTGTCCGTCCAGCAGCAGTTGATAGCTGTCCACATGGCCGCCCTCTTCGCGGATCACGGTATCCCCGTTGACCAGGAGATCGGCCTTGACCATGACCTCGGCCCGGCCGGTGCCTAGTTCGTCACTGCGCTGCCAGATGAACAGGCGGTGCTGCGGGCTCAGCCGCAGGTCATGGGCGGCGTTGAGGGTGCCCTGCAAGATCCGGATGGGTGCCGCAACTCCAAGCGCGCGGCGGGTCTGCTGGCCGATCCAGCGCACCGGTTGCGGGCCGTGATCGCGGGTCATCAGCATGTCGCCGACCTGCACCTCCTCGACCTTGCGCTGTTCACCGCCCGCCAGCGTCAGCCGCGTTCCCGCCAGGAACGACACCGACGCGATATCGGCAAAGCGTTCCGGCGCTGTTGCAGTGGACGATCCGATCAGCTCGTATTCCTGCCCTTCGGCCAGGGGGGCCAGCGGCAGAAGATGCAGCCTGACCCCATCCGGGGTGCTGCGCCGGATCACCAGGATGTCCACCATCTGCCCGTTCGACCCCATCAGGGAATGGCAATCGGCAATCGAAAGCGCATCGCCGGGATTGCCGGCCAAGCTGCCGTTCGCGACCACCTGCCCCCCGTCCGGACCGTCGCAGATCGTCAGCTTCTGCAGCACGGCCTGGCGCGCCAATTTGTAGATGTCACCCGGCAGGGCCGCGTCGCCAAGCCCGATGGGATCGCCCTGGTTCGCACCGCTCAGGGCGCGCAAGGCGTCGGCCGGGTAGGTGAGGAAACGAAACAGCGGGGTCAGGTCGGCCATGGTGTCCCGAACTTATGGCGGATGGATAGTGGGTAGGGCGGTGAGGCCGTTCGGTCAAGGCTGGCAGCGGTGCGGGACGGCTGGTAGAGGTCTGTTGAAACAGCATTTGCCTGAAGGAGGATTAACATGGATCTCGGGATTTCTGGAAAACGCGCGCTTGTGTGCGCGTCGTCGAAGGGGCTTGGACTCGGCTGTGCCCAGGCCCTGGCCGCCGCAGGGGTCGATCTGGTCCTCAACGCCCGGGGCGCCGAGGCGCTGGAGGCGGCAGCCGCCGCGATCCGCACGGCCCACGGCGTGTCCGTGACGGCTGTCGCGGCCGACATCACCAGCGAGCAGGGCAGGGCCGAAGTTCTGGCCGCCGCAGGGGATCTGGATATCCTCGTGACGAATGCGGGCGGTCCGCCTCCGGGATTGTGGTCGGACTGGTCGCGGGACGATTTCATCAAGGCGCTGGATGCCAACATGCTGACGCCCATTGCGCTGATGACGGCGCTGCTGCCGGGGATGATCGACCGGGGCTGGGGGCGGGTGGTCAACATCACCTCGCAATCTGTCAAGGCGCCGATCCCGGCGCTGGGCCTGTCGAATTCCGCGCGCGCGGGCCTGACGGGGTTCGTGGCAGGTACGGCGCGGCAGGTCGCGGCAAAGGGGGTGAACATCAACAACCTCTTGCCGGGTTCGCATCACACCGACCGGATCTTCGCACTCGAGGACGGCGTGGCCAAGGCGCAGAATGTGTCGCTGGAAGAGGCCCGCAAGATCCGTTGGAAGGCGATCCCTGCCGGCCGCTACGGCACGATCGAGGAATTCGGCGCGACCTGCGCGTTCCTGTGTTCGCAGCATGCGGGATTCATCGTGGGGCAGAATATCCTGCTCGACGGGGGCCAGACCAACGCCACGATCTGACATGGCCGAGGACGGGCGTTTTTCGCTGAAGGACCACCTGTTCAACGCGGACAGCCTTGGCACGCTTGCAGCGGAATTCGCCGCCGGCGTGCCGGGCTTCGATGCCGCGCTTTTCCTGTCCGAAGTCCTGCCGGGCTTGCCGGCGCGCGAACTGAAAGACCGCTTGGAATGGATCGCCGACAGGGTCGCGGTGCAATTGGCCGATGATTTTCCGACGATGGCCGATCAGTTGGAAGCGGCGATGCCGCCCCCCCTCGACCCGACCCTGCGCGACGATGATTTCGGGCGGTTCATCCATGCCGTGCCGGGCATCCTTGCGGTGCGACACGGTCGCGACGCTGCGCATCTGCCGCGCGCCCTGGATCTGATCGAGGCCGCGACGCAGCGCTTTTCGATGGAATTCTACATCCGTCCCTTCCTGAATGCCTTTCCGGATGCGGTCATGGCCCGGTTGCGGGACTGGGCGGGCCACGACAACTATCACGTGCGCCGCCTGGTCAGCGAAGGCACCCGCGCGCGGCTGCCCTGGGCCCGCAAGATCGAGGCCGACCCCCTGTCGATGCTGCCGCTGCTGGATGCGCTACACGCCGATCCCACGCGCTATGTCACCCGGTCGGTTGCGAACCATTTGAACGACCTCGCCAAGATCGATGCCGACCTGGTGCTCGACCGGTTGGCATCGTGGAAACGTGCCGGGCGTCAGGACCCGAGAGAACTGGACTGGATGACGCGCCACGCCCTGCGCACCCTGGTCAAACAAGGCCATCCCCGTGCGATGCGGGCCCTTGGCTATCGACCCGATGCGCCGGTGACGCTGGCCAAACTCAGCCTTGATCCCCCGGCCCCCCGGATCGGCGGACGGACCAGCCTGACCGTCACCCTCGGCGCAGCCGAGCCGACGCCGGTGCTGGTCGACTACATCATCTGGTTCAAACGCCCGGGCGGATCGGAAATCGCCAAGGTGCACAAGATCAAGCAGGCCGTGATCGCGCCGGACGCGCCGCTGATCCTGACGAAGACGCATGTCTTCAAGGCCGATGCGACCACCTACACGCTGGTGGCCGGCGCCCATCGCCTGGCCGTACAGGTCAATGGCCGCATCCTCGCGGAAACCACGTTCGACCTGCTTGCCGGCTGAGCCGGACCAGTCTTTTGCAAAAGACTGGCCAGATCCTTGCAAGGATCTGGTGCCGGGTGTCTCTTGAAACCGGGGCGGGCGGCTGTTAGCTCGTTTCCGATAGAAATAATCGGGCTTTCCGCACGATGCCGGCACTTCCCCGCCTTCAGGTCGATCAGATCGCTTGCCGTTTCGACGGGCTCGAAGTGGTGCGTGACGTCAGTTTCGAGGTGCAGCCGGGCGAGATCCTGTGCCTTCTGGGGCCGTCGGGCTGCGGGAAATCCACGACGCTGCGTGTCATCGCGGGCATCGAACGTCAGTCTGCGGGGGCAATTCGCGCAGATGGCGACATTTTGTCGGACGAGACCACCCACCTGCCGCCGGAAGCACGGGGGGTGGGCCTCATCTTTCAGGATTTCGCGCTGTTCCCGCATCTGAGTGTCGCTCAGAACATCGGCTTTGGCCTGAAGGGCAGCAAGGCGGAAAACCGCGCACGGGTCGACGAGTTGCTCGATCGGGTCGATCTGACGGGATATGGCGACAAACCGCCCCATTTGCTGTCGGGTGGCGAACAGCAGCGTGTGGCACTGGCCCGCGCGCTGGCGCCGCGCCCGCGGATCATGCTGATGGACGAGCCGTTTTCGGGCCTGGACAATCGCCTGCGTGATGGCATCCGCGATGAAACGCTGCAGCTTCTCAAGGAAGAGGGCACCGCCGTCGTTCTTGTCACGCACGAACCCGAGGAAGCCATGCGCATGGCCGACCAGATCGCCCTGATGCGCGACGGGCAGATCGTGCAGAAGGGCGCGCCCTACAATATCTACAACGCGCCTTGCGACAAGGCGGCCGCCGCGTTTTTTAGCGATATCAACGTTATACGTGGAACAGTGCAAGGCGCGCTGACCGACAGCGCCTTTGGCCAGTTCCTTGCCCCCGGGGTGCCCGACGGCACGCCGGTGGAAATCGTGTTCCGTCCGCAGCATGTCAAGATCGATTTCGACCGGGGCGGGCGCGGGCCGAATCCCACACCGCAAGACGGCACGCCCGCGCGCGGGGTCGTGGAGCGCGCGCGGTTCATGGGCCATGAAAGCCTGGTGGAGTTCCGCATGGATTTCGACGGCGGCATCGTCAAGGCAACGGTCCCTGCGGTATTTCTGCCCAAGCCCGGAACACCACTTTGGCTGACCATAAGGCGAGATCGCTGTTTCGTTTTCCCCCGAAAAGCCTGACCTGACGCACGCGGAAGTGTGTTTTTGGGCTTTGATCTGCCGCTCTGACACCATACCTATGCTACAGATGACGACATGGCTGCCCTTGCAGGCGTTCAGCGCGGCGGGCAGCGGAGGGAGAAAACGATGCTTAACAATATTGGACCGGCAGGCCTCTTGCTTATTGCCGTTGTTGTCCTGGTTTTGTTTGGCCGCGGCAAGATCGCAGGCCTGATGGGCGAGGTCGGCAAGGGAATCACGGCGTTCAAGCGCGGTGTGAAGGATTCCACCGAAGAAATCGAGAATGCCTCGACCGCCGACGCGGATGGCGCCACCGCGCGTGACGTGACCCCCGAGGCGGACCGCGAGACCCGCTAAGGTCGCGCCCGGATGATCCGGGTGCTGCAGAGCCAAGCGCGAAGGAACGTTCATGCCTGACATTGGCTGGATGGAATTGCTTGTTATCGGCGTGGTGGCGTTGATCGTCGTCGGGCCAAAGGACCTGCCCGTGATGTTCCGCAGATTGGGGCAATTCACAGGGCGTGTGCGCGGCATGGCCAAGGATTTTCAGCGCGCCATGGACGAGGCCGCCGATGAATCCGGTATGACCGAGTTGAACCGCGACCTGCGCAAGGCTGCGCAATACACCACCAACCCCAAGAAAGCCGGGATGAACGCGCTCAAGGAAACCATCGGCGATCTGGGGATCGACCCGGCCGATTATCCCGAAGGCAGCGAAACCCGGAAGATGGCCGAGGAAAAGGTTCAGGCGACCGCAAAGATGCGCGAAGAGGTCGAGGCCCGCCGGCAGGCGAAAATCGACCAGACGATCGCGGACAAGGAGGCCGCCGCAGCCGCCCGCACCGCGCCCGCAGCCGAGCAGACTGCACCCGCAGCCGCGGCACCCGAGACGCCTCAGCCCGAAATCGAGGCCGATTTGCCGCCCGCACGCACCGGAACCCAACAATCATGAGCGCCGACGATTCGATTGAAGACAGCGCCGCACCGTTGATCGAACACCTGGCCGAACTGCGCACGCGCCTGATCCGGTCTGTCATGGCCTTCGTGGTCGGCATGGTGCTGATGTTCACCGTGGCCGAGCCGATCCTCGAATTCATCTCGCAGCCGCTGGCCAATGTGCTGCGCGATCGCGGCGAAGACGCGCGCCTGATCTTCACCGCGCCGCAGGAAAAATTCTTTGTCCTGATCCGGATCTCGATCATGATGGGGTTCGCCGTGTCGTTCCCGGTGATCGCGCATCAGCTGTGGCGCTTTGTGGCGCCGGGCCTTTACGCCTCCGAAAAGGGGGCGATCTTGCCGTTTCTGGTGGCCTCGCCGGTCCTGTTCTTTATCGGGGCAAGCTTTGCCCACTACGTCGTGACGCCCCTGGCGATGAATTTCTTCATCGGGTTTTCCGACGCGATCCCGGCGCTTGCGAACCTGATCGCAGGCGATGGCACGTTCCAGAACCCCGCTGCCGATCCCGAAAGCGGGATCCAGACGGTGTTCCTGGGGTCGGTCAAGGAATCGCTCGACCTGGCGCTGAAATTCATCTTTGCCTTTGGACTGTGCTTTCAGTTGCCGGTGCTTCTGACGCTTCTGGGCAAGGCCGGACTGGTCACGGCCGAAGGCCTGGGCAACGTGCGCAAGTGGGCCGTTGTCGGCATCTTGACGCTTGCCGCGTTGGTCACCCCGCCCGACGTCGTCACCCAGGTGATCTTGTTCACGGTGGTTTATGGTCTTTACGAGATCTCTATCCAGCTTGTGCGCATCGTCGAACGCAAACGGCTCCGCCGCTTGCGGGCCGAGGGCATTCTTGACGAAGACGAAGAACTGTAAGGCCGGACCACCCGTGAACATATCGACTTCAGACGAACTTATCCGCATTGCCGAGGCTCTGGAACGGCTGCGCCCACCGCCGGCCCGCGCACCCGACTGGTCGGGGGCAGGCGCCTTTGTGTGGCACGCCGATCCAGACCGGCTGGAACCGGTGGACGCGGTCAACCGGGTTGATCTGAGCCTGCTGTTGGGGATCGACCGGTCGCGCGACACGCTGATGGCCAACACGCGCCAGTTCGCCGAAGGCCTGCCCGCGAACAACGCACTGTTGTGGGGCGCGCGCGGCATGGGAAAATCGTCGCTGGTCAAGGCGGTGCATGCTGCGATTCATCCCGACATTCCCGATCTCAAACTGGTCGAGGTCCAGCGCGAGGATCTGCCGAGCATCAGCCGCCTTCTGACGCTGCTGCGCGCGGCACCCGTGCGCGTCATCCTGTTTTGCGATGATCTGTCGTTTTCCCATGACGACCAGCATTACAAATCGCTCAAGGCGGTTCTGGATGGCGGGGTCGAAGGGCGGCCAGACAACGTGATCTTCTACGCGACATCGAACCGACGCCACCTGATGCCGCGCGACATGATCGAGAACGAACGCGGCAGCGCCATCAACCCGTCCGAGGCGGTCGAGGAAAAGGTCTCGCTGAGCGACCGGTTCGGTTTGTGGCTCGGGTTCCATGCCTGCGGGCAGGACGAATATCTCGACATGATCCGGGGCTATTGCGCAGCCTACGATCTGAACGTGGCCGAAGACGTGCTGTATGCCGAGGCGATCGAATGGCAGGCGACACGGGGGTCACGATCAGGCCGCGTGGCCTGGCAGTTCTTCAGCGACCTGGCAGGGCGGCACGGCATCCGTATCTAGACGGCCAACCCGCCATCAATCCGAGGCGCGGGCAACCCGGGCCAGAAGGGCGTCGACGTCATCGGGCGTGGGGGCCGGGGGTGGCGCGCCCTTGAACGGGCCCTTTACGACCTTGGAGTCCGTGTCATCCTGGACCACCTCCTGCACGGGTTCCGGGGGCGTTTCGGCGGCAGGTTCGGCGCGCACTGGCCGTCGCGGCCTGATCGGGGGGGCGTGTTTCAAACGATGTTGGGCGGCCTCCATCACGCGCAGGGCGCGACGGTCCATCACCCGCTGCCAGGCCGCGGGGATCGTGGCCAGCATTGCCATGACCGGCATGGAATAGGGCAGCGTGGGGACATCGGCGCCGGGATCCAGCCTGTCATAGGGGCGGTCGGGATGCATGTGGTGTTCGGAATGGGCCGGGGCGTTCAGCATCAGGTAGCTTGAAAACCCCTTGGGCGCGTTCCAGCTGTGATGCGCGCCGACCGGTTCCATCCGGCCGTTATCCAGTTCAAGCCGTTGCAGGCCGTAGTGCTGGATGTAATCGCTCATCAGGATCTGCGCGCCGGTCAGCAGTGCAAGCAAGATCAGCAACACGCCACCGACGAAACCCGCCGCCCACATTGCAAGACCCAAGGAAAGCGCAGCGCCGCCGACCCACAACAGGTAGGGGTTCTGCACGCTGTGCGCGGGCAGGTCTTTTCGGTCCAGCCTTTCTTCCTCTCGCGCAAGTCCGGACTGGAACGACCCGACCCAGGCGCGCGGAAGATAGGCCCAGAAGCTTTCGCCGGGCAGGGGGGTGTTGGGATCATCTTCGGTCCCGACAAACCGGTGATGGACCAGCCTGTGCGCCGACACGTGATGGCCGAAGCCGACCGAGGTATAGACCGTGGCGCCCAGGGCCCGCAGCCCGCGATTCTGGCGGTGTATCAGCTCGTGCGCATTGGGGTGGCTGACCTGCCCAAAGAACGATGCCGTGGCCAGGAACAGGGCCAGCCATGCGCCAAGGCTCAACCCGCCTCCGGCCAAAGCGACCAGAACAACCGGCAACAGCGTCAGATGCGCAATTCCGAGCACCACCGACAGGCGATCTGCCCAAGGATCCGATGGGTTTTCCGATGGTTTCGGCGGGTCCAGAAGCGTGTCCATCCCGGCCGCGATCAGCGTCAGCCACAGCAAGGCCAGCGCCGCCGCCCCGCCCCATAGGGTCGCGCCGATCACGATCAGCACGAAGGGGATCAGCGTCACGGTGGCGTATCGGGCGATAACGGGCATGGTGACTGCCTTATCCGGTCTTTGACGTATGATACATGATGCCAACGGTTTTGGGCAAAACCATGGCCTTCCTTTCAGGTCCCGAGCGTATTAGGTGAAGACCAGCAGGAAAATCAGGCGAAAGGCCGCAAGACCCATGTCCTTTTTCAAGAAACTGAAGGACCGGATGTTCAAATCCTCGTCGCGGATCGACGAGGGGCTGGACGCGATCATCGAAGACGGCGCCGTTCGGGATTTGCCCCCGGCCGAAAGCGAGGACGCGGCGCAGTCTGTTGCGGCCGCTGATCCTGCTTTGATGCCTGATGACCAACAGCAACCAGAACCCGGACCTGAGCCTGAGGCCAAGGCCCGGACAGCGCCCGAACCTGCACCCGCGCCCGCCCCCGAACCCGCGCCGGCCCCTAAACCTGAGCCTGCGCCAGAACCTGAGCCTGAGCCTGAGCCTGCGCCAGAACCGCGCCCTGCAGCCACCCAGGCGCCGCCCGAGCCGATGGCCGAACCTGCAGCCAAACCGGGCATTCTGGGCCGTCTCATGGGCCGCAGTGCCCAGCCCCGCCGCGCGCTTGACGATGATATGCTGGAACAACTGGAGGAGCTTTTGATCGCCGCCGACATGGGTGTCGACACCGCGCTGCGGGTGACGGCGAACATGGCCGAGGGGCGGTATGGAAAATTTCTGTCGGCCAGCGATATCAAGGGTTTGCTGGCCGCAGAAATCACACGTGTCATGGAGCCTGTGGCCCGCCCTCTGCCGATTTACCCCAAGACCCCGCAGGTCGTGCTGGTGGTCGGTGTGAACGGATCCGGCAAGACCACGACAATCGGCAAGCTGGCCAGCCAGTTCCGGGCAGCCGGCAAGAAGGTGGTGATCGCCGCCGGCGACACCTTCCGCGCGGCCGCTGTCGAACAGTTGCAGGTCTGGGGCGACCGGGCAGGGGTGCCGGTGCTGACCGCACCCGAAGGATCGGACCCGGCGGCGTTGGCCTATGACGCCATGACCAAGGCCGAGGCCGATGGCGCAGACCTTTTGATGATCGACACGGCAGGTCGTTTGCAAAACCGTGCGGACCTGATGGAGGAACTGGCCAAGATCGTTCGCGTGATCCGCAAGAAAGACCCCGACGCGCCGCACAACACGCTGCTTGTGCTGGATGCCACCACGGGTCAGAACGCGCTGAGCCAGGTGAAGACGTTTCAGGCGATGGCCGATGTATCGGGGCTTGTCATGACCAAGCTGGACGGGACGGCCAAGGGCGGGGTGCTCGTGGCGCTGGCAGACAAATTCGGCTTGCCGATTCACGCGATCGGTGTCGGTGAACAGATTGACGATCTTCAACCTTTTGATCCCGAAGAATTCGCGAATGCTCTGGTTGGCATTGAATAATTCCCACATTCATCCACAGGGGCTGTGGGCAAATGCGGGCGCAACACCCCGGTGAGTGAGTTCATCACGTCAATCGAGGGCACACAGGCCGGTGCGACCCTTGCCACCGCATTCGCCCTGCTGGCGGCGCTGCTGCACGCGATATTTGGCGCGCTGCAGAAGGGACGCCACGAACCGCTTTTGGCACGCGGCGCCATCGACGCGAGCTATGGCCTGATGGCGGCCCCTTTTGCCTTGTTCGTTGTTCCCTGGCCCGAGCCGCACATGTGGCCGATCTTTGCGGGCGCCTTCGTGATCCACGCGCTCTACAAATGGGCGGCCCTGGCCAGCTATCGGCGGGGGGCCTATACGGTCGTCTATCCGGTGATGCGCGGAACCGGCCCTCTGTTCACGGTGATCGGGGCGTGGTTCTTGTTCGGCGAAACCTTCAATGCAACCCAGTGGTTCGGCGTTGTTGTCCTGCTGTCAGGCCTTTACGGGCTGGCGGCCTACAACATGGTCCATATCACGGTTGCCCGCGACACGCTGATCCCCGCGCTTTGGCTGGCGGTGTTGACCGGGCTTTTCGTGGCGCTGTACACCACCTTCGACGCCTACGGCATACGCGCCACCGCGGACCCTTTCACCTTTCTGGCGTGGTTTTTCTTTATCGACGGGGTGCTTTACCCTTTCATCGCCGCCCGCTACTACCGGACGCTTTCAGATCCGCCACCTCTTGGTCCGCTTGCGCTGCGCGGTGTGATCGGTGGGTTCGTGGCCTTTGGCAGCTTTGGCTCGATCATGCTGGCCACGCGTCTCGACCAGGTGGGAGAGGCCGCCATTCTGCGCGAAACCTCCACTGTGTTTGCGGCGCTGATCGGCTGGCTTCTACTGGGGGACCGCGTTGGGCCGCGCCGGATTGCGCTGATGGGGTTGATCGCGGCGGGTGCGGTGATAGTTGAGGCAGGCGGATAAAGGACACAGCATGACGGCACGCCCCATCAATCCCTGGCTGAAGCAGGCGCTGGATCTCGGCCCACCGATCCTGTTCTTCATCGCCTACATGCGGTTTCAGGATACCAGCGTTACGCTTGGTGGCAGGGATTATGACGGGTTCATCCTTGTCACCGCAGGGTTTGTCCCGCTGCTATTGTTGTCGACGGCGATCTTGTGGAAGCTCACCGGAAAGATCTCGCGCATCCAGGTGTTTACCGCGGTGATGGTGATCTTTTTCGGCGGCCTGACCGTCTGGCTCAATGACGAACGCTTCTTCAAGATGAAGACAACGCTGGTCTACGGGTTCTTTGCCACCACGCTTTTCATCGGGCTGTCGCGCGGGCAGGCCTGGTTGAAATTCCTCATGGGAGAGTTGTTGCCGATGGCCGATGAGGGCTGGCGCATCCTGACCCGGCGCCTGGCCATCACGTTTGCCCTGATGGCCGTGGTGAACGAGGCCGTCTGGCGCACCCAATCCACGGAATTCTGGGTGACCTTCGAAACCTTCGGCCTGCCTGCGTTCCTGTTCGTGGTGTTCATGGCGCAGGCCAGGCTGATCGAACGCTTCAGCCCTTCGTCCGAGGCGGACGCCCCTTCGTCGGGGGACGGCGCACCCCGCTCGTAGGGGCGCGTTTGCGCAAGGACCGCTTGGGATCGCCCGCGCCTTTGGGCTTGGCGTGCCCTTCCACCGCGGCCTCGAGACCCAACTGATCGCGCAAGACACGCGGCTTGACCTCTTCGACCGCGCCGGGCTTCAGGTCATTGAGGCGAAACGGGCCGTAGGACACGCGGATCAGCCGGTTCACGTTCAGACCGACCTCGGTCATGGCCCGGCGGATTTCGCGGTTCTTGCCTTCGCGCAGGCCCACGGTCAGCCAGGCGTTCGCGCCCTGCTGCCGGTCCAGTTGGACCTCCATTCCTTGAAACCGTTCGCCGTCGATCACCAGCCCGCGGCGCAGCGGTTCGAGGTCCGTATCCTTGGGTTCGCCTTTCACACGGACGCGATATTTCCGCAGCCATCCGGTCGATGGCAATTCCATCCGGCGCTTGAGATCCCCGTCATTGGTCAGCAGCAACAGGCCTTCGGAATTCAGGTCCAGGCGGCCCACGCTCATCACGCGCGGCATCTCGGGCGGCAGGGCGGCGAAAACCGTATCGCGGCCCTTTTCGTCCTTTTCGGTCGTCACCAGGCCTGTAGGCTTGTGATAGAGCCAAAGCCTGGGGCGTTCAGCCGCGGGAAGGGGAACGCCATCGACGGTGATCTGGTCTGCTGCCGTCACGTTCAATGCAGGGCTGTCGATGACCTTGCCATTCACGGCGACGCGGCCGGCTTCTATCATGCGCTCCGCCTCCCGGCGGGAGGCGACCCCGGCGCGGCTCAGACGTTTGGCGATGCGATCCCCGTCACTCATGTCAGCCGCTTAGCGGTTTGACAGCGAAAGCGAAAGCGGCAAGACCGGGATCATGGCAGAATTCCTGAGCTTCATGGATATGGCATTGGACGAGGCGCGCGCGGCCGCGGCGGCGGGCGAAGTGCCCGTGGGCGCCGTGATCGTACGCGATGGTGTGGTGATCGCCCGGGCGCGCAACCGGATGCGCGAGTTGACCGATCCGACCGCCCATGCCGAGATGCTTGCGATCCGGGCCGCGTGCGCCGCACTCGGGTCAGAACGCCTGACGGGATGCGATCTGTGGGTGACGTTGGAACCTTGCCCGGCTTGCGCGGGGGCGATTGCCGCGGCACGGGTTGCACGCCTGTATTTCGGGGCAAGCGATCCGAAATCGGGCGGAGTGGTCCAGGGACCCCGGGTGTTCGACCATCCTCAGGCCCATTGGAAGCCAGAAGTCTACAGTGGCCTGTCCGAAGACGAAGCGGCGGCGATACTGAAGGCGTTCTTCGCTGCGCGTCGATGATCGCCCCTGACCCGGGCTGATGATAGGAAAAAAGGGGGCTCTGCCCCCTCGGCTTCGCCTCACCCCCGGGATATTTATGAAACAGAGAAGGCTCTTCAGGCTTTCTTAACCAAGGCATGGAAGCATGGAGTTGCGGTACAGGCGGGGACGCCGATGACCGTAAACGGAGAAGCCCTCGCCGGTCACGGGCCGGTCGAGGGTGGACCACCTGCTTCTCTGTTTTTCAAATATCCCCGCCGGAGGCATTGCGCCGGTGCAACCGTCTTCATGGGGTCGCGATTGGCGCTGAGCGCGCCGCGCATGCCGGCCTGAGGCGTCCCCGGAGGGGCAAGCCGAGGCAAGGATATTGCGCGTGAGCGCACCTTATGGTCGAGTTTCGTTCGCGCGGAGGGCCTGTAAGCCGGATTCTGTCCAAGGGGTTGCCCCCTCTGGATGACCATTCCTCTAGGCGCATGGTTGCCCATGTGCTCAAGCTGCCAACCCGGATGACTGGGGCCGAAGTCGCGCCCCGGGGTTTCCCCCGCGCCATCCCTATTTGGCATTGCTCCCGGTGGGGCTTGCCGTGCGGGCGCTGTTGCCAGCTCCCCGGTGGGCTCTTACCCCACCGTTTCACCCTTACAGTGCAGGCACTGCGGTTTGTTTTCTGTGGCGCTTTCCGTCGGATTGCTCCGCCCGGGCGTTACCCGGCACCGTGTCTTCAGGGAGTCCGGACTTTCCTCGAGGGTCGAAACCCTCGCGGCCATCCAGCCCTCCGCGCGAGGGTTCGCTTACGCTGAGCGCGCCTGCCGATCAAGCCCCGAAGCGCAGGGCCAGGTCCGCCACAAGCGCGCAATCGCGGCTGTCGAGGCGGCCTGAGGCTCCTGGTCGGAACCGAAGCCGCACGGTTTCGAGCAAAAGCACGTCATCCACATCGGGAAACCCGAACGCCAGGGCGTCCGCGCGGAAGCGGGCCTCGTCAACCGCGATGTCCCCTGCCGCGGGCCACACCGCAAGCCCTTGCCGGGCGAGGCGTTGCCAGTCAAAGCGCGGGCCGGGGTCGATCTTGCGGCCCGGTGCCATGCAGGAGTGACCGATCACGGATTGGGGGGGGATGCCCCATCGTGACATGATGCCTGGCAACAGACCCTCGAGCGCATCCATCAATCGCGCCGAAAAGGGTGAAAATCCGTCATTGTCCAACTCGATCCCGATGGACCGCGAATTGACATCCCCGCGCCCCTTCCACGATCCCGCTCCGGCGTGCCAGGCGCGCATCTCTTCCTCCACCAGCGCTGATACGGTGCCGTCGCGTCCTATCAGGTAGTGCGCGGACACCTCCCGCGCGGGGTCGCAAAGTGCGCGTTTGGCGGCTGCGCAATCGGCCATGGCCGTGTAGTGCACAACAACCAGTTCGGGCCGCAACCCGTCGCGCCGTGGCCCGAAATTGGGCGACAGGTTCAATTCCGCGCAACCGCAGCAGCGGCGCGATAGACCGAGGGGTTCCAGGCGCAGGCATAGCCGTCCCCGTCGGGATCCAGCCCGCGCCGGTCGCGTCCGGGCCCCCCGTTTTCAAGGAACCATTCCTGTGCCCTGTCGGCGGACCGGAAGGCGATGCAGTTGCCGTGATGACGGGCCTGACTGATCGGGCGTCGCGGGTGTTGCCTGTCGCCCACGGGGTGAGTGGTCGACAGCGCGTAGTCGATGATACCGGGCCCCGGGGTCGCTGGTCGATCGGGCACCGCAACCGGCTGCACGACAACAGGTTCGGCCTGCATCCTGGCCAGTCGGCCGGCGTCGCTTGTGATGGTGTCCCGCACGGACTCGGCCTGGACATCCTGTTCGCCGGGCATCGCGGGGGGTGGTGATGCGGCGGGTGCCGGCAGGCGCGCGCTGGTCAGCGTCACGGGCCCCGTTTGGCCTGTCGGGGAGGCCTCGGCCCGCGCGATGGCCGTTGCCGCCATGGCGGTCAGGTCGGGTGCGGTCGTTGCGGGCGGGCCCGAGGGCGCCGGGAGTGTCGCGGCTGTGGCTTCGACCCGGGCCGGGGGCACCGGCCGGGACGCACTGGCCATCAGAGGCGTATTCGGGGCTGTCACGGTCGTCACAGGGCGCGAGTGCAAGGTCGTGCGCCGCGCCTCGTAGGCCGCGTAGTCCTGAAATCCGACGCCTTGGGCCACGTCATTGGGAACTGGTGCGCTGCAGGCCGCAATCCCGAGGGTCGCGGCCAGAAGCGCGGGAATTGCCACCCGCGATACTGTCATCACTGCTGCCTCTGCTCGTTTCGTGACGCTATCGCGCTGCGCCATGGAAATGCGATCCGTGCGTTTCCGAAATGGCTTGGACCCGTGCGCCTTTTTCTTACAGAGATCCTTTTACCACCATTTGGCGGGTTTCGCTACAAATCCGGCAGAACGCTCAAGGGCGCAGCCCACATTCAACAAGGCACCCTCTTCCCAGGGCTTGCCGATCAGTTGCAGGCCGAGGGGCAGGCCGCGGGCGTCGAGGCCGGTGGGCACGGCCAGGCCGGGCAATCCGGCGAGGTTCACCGTTACGGTGAACACATCGTTGAGATACATCTCGACCGGGTCCGATACCTCTTTGCCCAGTTCGAATGCGGCGGACGGCGTGGCCGGCGTCAGGATTGCATCTATGCCCTGGTTGAAGGCATCTTCGAAGTCGCGCTTGATCAGCGCCCGCACCTTTCGGGCGCGGTTGTAATAGGCGTCATAGAACCCGGCCGACAGAACATAGGTTCCGATCATCACCCGGCGCTTGACCTCGTCGCCAAAGCCTTCGGCGCGGGTTTTCTCATACATCTCGGTGATGCCGTCGCCCTGGGCCAGCTTGGCGCGGTAGCCGAACCGCACGCCATCATAGCGCGCCAGGTTCGAAGAGGCTTCGGCGGGGGCGATCACGTAATAGGCGGGCAGGGCGTATTTCGTATGGGGCAGGCTGATGTCGCGGATCACGGCGCCCGCGTCTTCCAGCATCTTGCGGCCTTCGGCCCAAAGCGTCTCGATCGCGTCGGGCATGCCGTCCATGCGGTATTCCTTGGGGATGCCGATGACTTGGCCGCGAATGTCGCCTGTCAGCATCGCTTCGAAATCCGGGACGGCCAGGTCGGCCGAGGTCGAATCCTTCGCGTCATGGCCCATCATCGCACGACCCATGATGGCCGCGTCGCGCACTGTCTTGGTCATCGGGCCGGCCTGGTCGAGGGACGACGCGAACGCCACGATGCCCCAGCGCGAGCAGCGGCCGTAGGTCGGTTTCAATCCCACGATGCCGGTGAAGGCGGCGGGCTGGCGGATCGATCCACCGGTATCGGTGCCGGTGGCCGCAAGGCACAGATCGGCGGCTACGGCCGAGGCCGAACCGCCCGAGGATCCGCCGGGCGTCAGCCCCGCATTCGATCCTTCGACCTTCCACGGATTGACCGCGTTGCCATAGACAGACGTTTCATTGGAAGAGCCCATGGCGAATTCATCCATGTTGAGTTTGCCCAACATGACCGCGCCCGCGTCGCGCAGTTGACCCGACACGGTGGATTCGTATTCCGGCTTGAACCCTTCGAGGATTTTCGAGGCCGCCTGACTGGCGACACCTTCGGTGCAGAACAGATCCTTGATACCGACAGGAATGCCGCACATATCGGGCGCGTCGCCGGCCTTGATGCGCAAATCGGCAGCCGCGGCGCGGTCCATCGCGATCTCGGGCGTCTTGTGCACGAAAGCCCCCAACGCGTCGGCCGCGTCAATCGCCTTGAGGCAGGCATCGGTCAACTCGACCGACGTCACCTCGCCCTTGCGCAGGGCCTCGCGGGCATCGGCAATGGTCAGTTTGGTCAGATCGCTCATCACTCAACCACCTTCGGTACGGCAAAGAACCCTTCGCGCGCATCGGGCGCGTTCGACAGGATCTTGGCCTGTTGGTCGCCATCGGTCACCACATCTTCGCGCCGTTTCAGGCGCATCGGCGTGACCGAGGTCATTGGTTCGACATCGTCCACATCGAGTTCCTGCAATTGCTCGATGAAGCCAAGAATGGCGTTGAACTCATCGGCGAGCGCGGGCAGATCCGCGTCTTCCACCTTGATGCGGGCAAGCTTGGCCACCTTCGCGGCGGTGGCGCGGTCGATCGACATGGGGGCAGCCTCCTGATGGCGTGTCGGCTCGCGGTTTAGCGACGCGGCGCGGGGGCTGCAAGCATCCTTGGCCCTGCGATCGCCTCAGGGGCCGGTTTCATCAGGGACGCCTTTGCCAATCTGTCCGGTCATGCCTAAGCTGACGCAGCTCATTGTGTGGGAGAACGACAGATGCAGTACACTTGGTTGGGACATTCGGGCATCAGGCTTGATATCGGCGGTCAGGTTCTGCTGATAGATCCGTGGATCTCGGGCAATCCCATGTTCCCTGCCGATCAGCGCGATGCGCTGCTGGCGGGGGCGACGGCGATCTTGTTGACCCACGGTCACGGGGATCATGCGACCGACACCGTGCCCCTCAGCCGGGAACTGGGCGTGCCGATCTATGGCATCTACGACCTGATGAGCCATTGGGCCGAGACCGAAGGGGTGCAGACGGTGGGCTTCAACAAGGGCGGTACGGTCTTGATCGGCGATGTCGCCGTGACGATGGTCAACGCGGTGCATTCCTCGTCCATCGGCGGGCCCTCAGGGCCTGTCTATGCCGGGACCGAGGCGGGGTTCATGATCGCCGGAGAGGGGCGCACGATCTATGTTTCCGGCGATACGGACGTGATGGCGGACATGGGCGTGCTGAATGATCTGCACCAGCCCGAGATCGGTATCCTGTGCGCAGGCGGACATTTCACCATGGACATGAAGCGCGCGGCCTATGCGGCATCCAGGCTATTCCGGTTCAAGACCGTGATCCCGGTGCACTACAAGACCTTTCCCCTGCTGGAACAATCCGCCGACGCCCTGATCGCGGCCCTGCCGGATGCGCAGGTCCTGACGCCCGAAGTGGGCGACAAGATCGACCTGTGACAGCGTCAGGGTCTTGCAAGACCCTGATGAAATCCTTGCAAGGATTTCGCGCCGGGCCGGATTACAGTTCGCGCACCATTTCCACGGCGGGAAAGGTGATGCCGGGGCGCAGGACGATCTCGATCTCGCCCCGCGTGCGGAACCCCATCTTGGTGTAGAATGGCACCGCCGTGCGCGTGCTTTGACAGACCATGCGCTGGACGCCCCCGGCCAGTGCTTCGGCCAGGCAGCGGGTCATGATCGCCGCTGCCAGCCCACGCCGGGTCATTGCCGGATGGGTGACCACGTGGCGGACATGGCCCACCTCGGGCAGGCCGACGCCTCCCTGGGGCGCGCCATGGGTCCAGCCGCCGGCGGCCAGTGCGCGGCCCTCGCCGTCTTCGGCCATGTAATAGGTGCCTGACCGCAGCAGGTCCGGGCGCGCCCGCGAGATCAGCGGCAGCGCGGTCACCAGGACCGAAGGCGGGTAGTCCGGTTTCAGCAGGACCGGGTAGCTGGCTGCCAGCAAGGCATCGACGGCCACAAGATCGCGCTGCGAGGTGGGCCTTATGGTGATCTGGTCTTCCATATCCCCGGTCTCCTGTTTCGGGCCCTTTGGGGCCTTGGGGACGACATGAAAAAAGGCCGCGCTGGTTTCCCGGCGCGGCCTTTGCAGTCTGAATGTGGATGGCGATTACTTGATCTTGCCTTCCTTGTATTC
>CAYWTM010000065.1:0-9704 GCA_964460185.1 uncultured Roseicyclus sp.
GCGCGTGCGGCACCCGCTGAACCCGGATTGGGAAATCCCGGTCTGGGTCGCGAATGTCATCTTGATGGATTACGGCACCGGCGCGATTTTCGCCTGCCCCGCCCATGATCAGCGCGACCTCGATTTTTGCCGCAAATACGATTTGCCGGTGATTGATACCTTCGTGGCGCTGGATAATCCCGCACCCGTGACGACCGAGGCCTTCATCCCCCCAAAGACCGAAAAGGTGAAGTGGATCAACCATTTCACAGGTCTGGATGAAGCCACCGGACAAGACGCCATCGATGCCACCATCGACGCCATGGAAAGCAGGGGCCTTGGAACGGGCGTGACCAAGTTCCGCCTGCGCGACTGGGGCCTCAGCCGCCAACGGTACTGGGGCTGTCCGATCCCCGTCGTTCATTGCGACACCTGCGGCGTGGTGCCCGAGAAAAAGGAAAACCTGCCCATCGCCCTGCCGATGGATGTGGAGTTCGACACGCCAGGCAACCCGCTGGACCGTCACCCGACATGGCGTGACGTGCCCTGCCCCAATTGCGGCAAGCCGGGAAAACGCGAAACCGACACGATGGACACCTTCGTCGATTCCTCGTGGTACTTCGCGCGTTTCACCGCGCCCCATGCCGATACGCCCACCGATCCCGAGGCCGCGGCCTACTGGATGAACGTGGACCAGTATATCGGCGGGATCGAGCACGCGATCCTGCACCTGCTCTATTCCCGCTTCTTCGCCCGCGCGATGCACATCACCGGCCACCTCCCCGAGAAAAGCCGCGAGCCGTTCAACGCGTTGTTCACCCAAGGCATGGTGACCCACGCCATATTCAAAACCACCGGCGCTGATGGCCGGCCGGTTTATCACTACCCCGAAACCGTCACCTTGCGAGACGGCAAGGGGTTCCTCGAGGACGGCACCGAGGTCGACATCATCCCCTCGGCCAAGATGTCGAAATCGAAGAACAACGTCGTCGATCCGGTCGCCATCGTCGAGCAATACGGCGCCGACACCGCGCGCTGGTTCGTGCTGTCCGATTCGCCCCCCGAACGGGACGTGGAATGGACGGCGGCGGGGGCCGAGGCCGCCTACAAGCATCTGGGCCGGGTCTGGTCCTTGTGCGATCGGATCGCCGACATGGACCGAACCGCGACCGGTGAAGGCGACGAAGATCTGCTGCGCGCCATGCACAAGACGATCTTCGATGTCACCAACGGCATCGAATCCTTTGGCTTCAACGCGGCCATCGCCAAGCTTTACGCCTTCACCAATACTCTGGCGAAGTCCGGTGCCTCCCATACCGCGCAGCGCCGGGCCATCATGGTGCTTGCGCAACTGATGTCCCCGATGACGCCGCATCTGGCCGAAGACATCTGGGCCCACCAGGGGGGCGAGGGGCTGATCGCCGACGCGCCATGGCCCACGGCCGACGAGGCCATGCTGGTCGAGGATACCGTCACCCTGCCGATCCAGATCAACGGCAAACGCAAGTCGGAAATCGTGGTCGCACGGGATGCGTCGAAGGAAGAGGTTGAAAAGATCGCGCTCGCGGACGACGCTGTGCTCAAGGCGCTGGCCGGTGGTCAGCCCAAGAAACTGATCGTTGTCCCGGGCCGGATCGTGAATGTCGTTGTCTGATCGCCGAACCTTTTTGACGTTGCTTGCCGCGGCACCGCTGGCCGCCTGCGGCTTTACGCCGGTGTATGGTCCGCGCGGATCGGGCAACGTGCTGCGTGGCCGCATCCGCATCCAACCACCCGACACGCGGCTGGGGTTTGAACTGGTGTCGCGGCTGGAAGACCGAATCGGGCGGGCCACGGCACCGACCCACGTGCTGACCTTCGATATCGAAACCGATGACCGCAACCTCGCCATCACCGGAACCGAGGACATCACCCGCGTCAACATCAACGGCTCGGTCACCTACCGCCTGACCGAATCCGGATCCGATGTGCAGATCGAGGCCGGCACGGTTTCGACCTTTACCGCCTATTCGACCACCGGCTCGCCCGTGTCGACAACGGCCGCGCGACGCGACGCGGAGGATCGCCTGATGATCGCATTGGCAGATCAGATCATCTCGCGGCTGCTGTCGGACGCCGGGACCTGGCAATGAAACTGTCGCCACGTGACGTGGCGGCCTATGCTAGGCGCCCGGACAGCTCGGCGGCCGGTTGCCTGATCTTCGGCGATGACGCGATGCGCGTCGCGCTGCGCCGCCAGGAATTGCTGAAGAACCTGCTCGGCGACGGCGCGGAAGAGGAAATGCGCCTGACCCGTCTGGCCGCCGCCGATCTGCGGGGGGATCCCGCGTCCCTTCTGGATGCGGTCAAGGCGGTCGGATTCTTCCCCGGCCCCCGCGCGGTGTTCGTCGAAGGCGCGGGCGACGGGCTGGCACCTGTCTTCGCCACCGCATTCGAGGAATGGCAAACGGGCGATGCCCAGATCATCGCCACCGCAGGACGCCTGACCGCGAAATCCGCCCTGCGCAAGGTGTTCGAAAGCCACGAGACCGCGCGCGCCGCCGCCATCTACGACGAACCCCCGTCCCGCGCCGAGATCGAGGATCTGATCCGCGCCGCCGGATTGCACGACATCGGCCGCGACGCGTTCGGCGACCTCGAAGTGCTGGCCCGCAGCCTGCCGCCCGGCGATTTCCGGCAAACCGTCGAGAAACTGGGGCTCTACAAACGCGGCGACAAGACCCCGCTGACACCCGACGATATCGCCGCCGTGGCCCCCCTCACGCTCGAAGCCGAGATGGACGATATCCTGCATGCCACCGCCGAGGCCGAAACCGGCGCCATAGGCCCGATCCTGTCGCGCCTGTCAGGGCAAGGGGTTCAACCCGTGGGCCTGTGCATCGCGGCCCTGCGCCATTTCCGCGCCCTGCACCTGGCGGCCTCACATCCCGGTGGACCCGCTGCGGGGCTGCAGGCGCAACGCCCGCCCGTCTTCGGGCCGCGTCGCGACCGCATGATCCGGCAGGCCCAGCGATGGGGGCAGGCCCCCCTGGAACAGGCGCTCAGCCTGCTGGTCGAGACCGACCTGACACTCAGATCCGCACAGACCGCACCGCAAATGGCGGTGATGGAACGCGCCTTGATCCGGCTCGCGATGATGCCGGCACGAAAAGGAAGATAGATGACCTACCAAGTGATCGGCGGCGTCAAGAGCCGCGCCTTGCGCGTTCTGTGGATGCTCGAGGAATTGGGTTTGGACTACGACCACGTTCCGGCCCTGCCGCGCTCGGACGAGGTGACCCGCTTCCATCCGGCGGGGAAAATTCCCGTCCTGGTGGTCGATGGCGTGCCAATCAGCGATTCGGTGGCGATCATGACCTTCCTGGCCGACAAGCATGGCGCCCTGACCTATCCCGCCGGCACCATCGACCGCGCCCGGCAGGACAGCCTGACCCATTTCATACTCGATGAATTCGACAGCCTTCTGTGGACCGCCGCCCGGCACAGTTTCATTCTGCCCGAGGAACACCGGGTGCCCGAGATCAAGGACAGCCTGAAATGGGAATTCGGCCGTAGCGAACGGAACCTGATCCCGCGCATGGCCGAAGACGCGCCCTTCCTGATGGGCGACACCATGACGATCCCCGATATCTTGCTGGCCCATTGCGGCGGTTGGGCGATCAGCGCGAACTTCCCGGTGACAGAACCTCTGTTCAAGGATTTCATCGCCCGACTGCGCGACCGCCCCGCCTTCCACCGCGCCATGGGGACGTAGCCCCCCTGACGGCACCGGCGCCGGTCCGTTTCTCTGTTTCAAAAATATCCCGGGGGAGGCGCCGAAAGGCGCCGGGGGCAGCGCCCCCAGCACCCCGTCAGCCATGCCAGCCCAACGCATGCCGCCCCGCCCATTGCCCGGTCGCCAGACAAGCGGTGATCAGGTAGCCGCCGGTTGGCGCATCCCAGTCCAGCATTTCTCCGGCGCAAAACACGCCCGGCATGGCGCGCAGCATCAGACCGTCATCCAGCGCCCCCTGCGCAACCCCGCCCGCCGTCGAAATCGCCTCGTCCATCGGACGGGGCCCGGCATGCCTGATCGGCAGCGCCTTGATCAATCCGGCAAGTGCCGCGCCTTCGGGCAGCGGGCGCCCCATTTCCTGCAGCAGCGCCCGCTTGACCGGATCCAGTTTCAGCGCGCGGGCCAGGTGTTGCGCGACCGTGCGTTTTCGGGACCGGTCCGACACGCGGCGCGCGACCTCTTCCAGCGGCAGGTCCGGCAACAAGTCGACCACCAGCGGTGCGCCGTCGCGCACATCACCAGACACGGCGTAGATGCCGCCGCCTTCGACCCCGTGCCTTGAAATGATGAATTCACCGCGCACCCACCGGCCGTCGGCACGACGCAGCGCCACGGTCTTGACCGGCGCCCCCAGATGCGGGGCCATATGCGGCGACCACGCAACCTCGAACCCCATGTTCGAGGGTTGAAAGGCGGCGATCTTGACCCCCTTCGCGGCCAAAAGGCCGGCCCATGACCCATCGGACCCAAGCCGAGACCAACTGGCCCCGCCAAGGGCCAGCACCACGACGCGCGGCGCCACGGCCCTGCGGCCTTCAGATGTATCAAAGACCCAATCCGCCCCGTCCCATCCGGTCCAGCGCCAGCCAAGACGCAAGTCCGCATCGATCCGCCTGAGCCAGGCACGCAACAAGGGGCTGGCCTTCATCGACCTGGGAAACACGCGCCCTGAACTGCCGGTGAAAACGGGCTGGCCCAGGGTCGTGGAAAAGGCCTTCACATCCTCGGGCATCATGTCATCCAGCATCGGGCGCAGCCATTGCCCTGACGTGCCATAGGCGGCCGCGAACCGGGCCTCGGGCTCGTCCCTGGTCAGGTTCAGACCGGATTTGCCCGCCATCAGGAACTTGCGCCCGGCGGACGGTTTGGCCTCGGCCATCACCACGCGGCGGCCGCCGCGCGACAGGACCTCTGCCGCCATCAGGCCCGCCGGCCCGGACCCGATCACCAAGGCGTCGATGGGGTCAGTGCCCATGGGCTTGCCTCCGGCGCGCGTGACGCCACATCACCAGATCATGGATATCCTTCCAACCTGCCCCCTGTGCGAGCGCCCGATCCCGCCGACGGCCGCGCAAAGCCTGCACCACCTGACGCCCAAGCTTCGCGGCGGCAAGGGCGGGCCGACCGTGTTGTTGCACCAGATTTGCCATAACGAGATCCACGCCACCTTGTCCGAGGCCGAACTGGCCCGCAATTTCAACACGATCGAGGCGCTGCGCACCCATCCGCGCCTGCAGAAATTTATCCGATGGGTCGCGAAACGTCCGCCCGATTTTCATTCCAGGACCCCCGGCGCGCGACGCGGCTGGAAAACACGGCGTCAGGGCTGAGACATCGCCTTGATCCGCGTCAAAACCTCGGGCTTGCCTGCCAGGGCATCGGTGGCCAGGTCGCGCGCATGATCCAACAGGTCCCGGGGCGCGGCAATCCGCTCGATCAGGCCAAAGCTCAGCGCCTCATCGGCAGTCAGTTTCTGCCCTGCCAGCAAGATCAGCTTGGCCCGGGCGGGACCCATCAGCGCCACGAGACGCCCCGGATCGGAGGGTTGTGGCAGAAATCCCAGCTTGGCGACCGGGTAGAAGAACCGGGCGGTTGGCACCGCGATCCGCAGATCGCAGGCCAGCGCCATGCCGAAGGCGCCGCCTGCCAGCGTGCCGTTCAGGGCCGCGATGGTAAGACACGGCAGGCCCGCAAGCCCACCCGACACCTGTTCCCACAAGGGGGATGTGGCAAGACCTGCGCGCGCTTCGTCCAGATCGGCGCCTGCCGAAAACACCTTGTCGCCTGCCCCGGTCAGGATCAGCGCGCGCAGGTCGGGCGCGGCAGAGGCCTCGGCCATGATATCGACAAGGCGCGACAGCATGTCGGCGGTCAGGGAATTGGCCTTTTCCGGACGGTTCAGCGTGACCGTCCACAGCCCGCCCTCGCGCGCGACCCCGATCATGCGGTCAGGCCCACGGCGCTGCGGATCTCGGGCAGGCGCAGCGAGATGTCGTCGCCCAGGTAGGCATCGGCCTCGGCCCCGCACATCCAGATCAGCGCGCGCGCGGGCCAATCGGCGGGGATATGGTCCGACCAATCCAGCTGGCTGACCGGGTTCACGCCCGACGCCTTGATCACGTGCTGCATCTGCGTCGCCACGGTCCCCGGTGACAGGCCCAGCGCGCGGATACCTTGAGCGGCAAGTTCCTTGTGCAGGCAGGCGGTGAACATCTTGACCCCGGCCTTTGAGGCGCAATAGGCGCTCCATGCCTCCAGCGCGTTCACGGCGGCCCCCGAACTGATGTTGATGATCGTGCCCTGACCGGCGGCCAGCATATGCGGGATCGCCGCGCGCGACCCGTTGAAGACACCCTTGAGGTTGATATCGATCAGCTGGCCCCACGCATCGGGGTCGGTGGTGGCGATATGGCTGATCGGTTCGATCACGCCGGCATTGTTGATCAGGATATCGAGCCCGCCAAAGGCATCGGCCGCAGCCGCAAAGGCGGCCTCGACCTCCCAGTAGCGGGTGACGTCGCAGGGCACCGCCAGCGCGGCGGGTCCGATCTCGCCCGCCAGCGACGCGATCGCCTCGCGGTCACGGGCCAGCAAGATCACATTAGCGCCCACATCGGCAAAGGCCCGCGCGGCGGCGGCGCCGATGCCCCGGCTCGCCCCCGTGATGGCCACGGTTTTTCCATTCAAATCAGCAGGCATGCCTGATCTCCCAGCCAGAGGAATCCGATGTTCAGACCGTGGTACAGTCCACGGGCGCCGGGGGCCAGCCCTGCAACATGCCTCAAGGTCAGGGTATCCAGCCTTGACGCAAGGGGGGCTTGACCGCGAACATCACCGCAATCTCACAAGGAACGGATCGAATCCATGTCCAGAACGAAGCTCCTGTCTGTCAGCCTGTCCGCGATTGCGTTGAGCGTCGCGGCCCCCGCGTTTGCCGATGTCACGGCGGTCGAATTGTGGGCCGAATGGCAAACCCAAAGCGCCACGATGGGTCAGGTCCTGTCGGCAACTGAAGTGGTCGAACGCGATGGAGGTCTGACGCTGTCGGGCTTTACCACCACATTTTCCGACGGCGAGGTTTCGACCGTCGGTCGCATCGATGAAATCGTCATGACGGACAACGCGGACGGCACCGTCAGCATCACGATGTCCGATACCTATGCGCTCACCATCAGCTTCATCGAAACCCGGGGCGCGCCGCCCGCCAATGTCGGGGTCGACCTGCTCAGTGAGAACCTGTTGATAACCGTTGGCGGCGTAGCCGGTGCGCGCAGCTACGACTATTCGGCCAGCTCGATCACCGTTGTCGACGGGCCGCTGACCGGCGGAAGCGGGCCACCGCCCATCATCGACATGGAAATCACCTTGAGCGACCTTGTGGCCAGTTACCTGCTGAACGGCAGTGACCCGGACAACATGTCCTATACCAGCACCTCGTCGTTTTCCGGGGCGCGCGGCATTCTGGATGTGACCCCGCCACCGAACGAGGACGGGCATCTGAAATTCAGCTTTTCGGTCGGCGCGGTCGAGGGGGGCGGGTCGGGCACGCTGGGGAATTTCCTGATGGTCTCGGAAAACCCCGACCTTGTGCCGGCGGGCTTCGATCTGAACGGTCAGTTCACCTATGACCGGGTCAGCTACGAGGTGACCCTTGAACATCCCCGCGATCCCTTCGCCATGTTCTACAGCAATGATGGCGGCGCGATCAGCGCCACCTTCTCGGAGACCGAGCTGGATTACGCGTTGTCGGCGGCGGGCGCGCAGGCCCGCGTGATCGTGCCGGATCTGCCGTTCCCGATCGAGGCGCAGGTGGGCAGCGCCGAGGCGTCGTTCCGTATCCCGCTGGCACCCGGCGACGCGCCGCAGGACGTGTCGGCGCGGCTGGCCTACCAGGATGTGACCTTCAGCGCGCAATTGTGGAACATGATGGATCCCATGCAGGCCTTTCCGCGCGATCCGATCACGGTGATCGCGGATCTTACGGGGGCCGTTCAGGTGACCGCCAACATCCTGGCCATGGATCCCGAAAACATGGCCGCCCCCCCGGGGGAGCTGCGTGAGCTGAGCCTGAACGAGCTTCGGATTTCCGTCGGCGGCGCCGAGTTGTCGGGAACCGGCGACATGACCTTTGCGCCCGGTCAGGCCGTCCCGATGCCGGTCGGCGCGGTCGACCTGCGCCTGGCGGGCGGCAATGCCCTGCTGGACCGTTTGCAGCAAAGCGGGCTGGTGCCGATCGAACAACTGGCCATGGCGCGGGGCATGCTGGGGGCCTTCGCCCGGCCCGGCGCCACACCCGACACGCTGGAATCCACGATCCAGTTTTCCGAAGGCGGCGGCATCAGCGCAAACGGCGTGCCATTGCGTTAAAACCGATCCGTTCCGGTCTCCCCGTCCGGGCCGCGTGCCTGGGCGGGGATTTCTTTGCCTTGCGGCCTGACCCTTGCGGCACTACCTCCGGGACAGGCCCGAGACAGGACACATCACACCATGACCCAACCGCTTGCCCCATTGACCCAAGCCATACTGGATGCCGCGCGGCGCGCGGGTGCCGATCAGGCGGACGCCATCGCGATCGATGGCACCTCGCTGAGCATTGGGGTTCTGAACGGGGCGCTCGAACAGGCGGAACGGTCCGAGGGCATCGAAATCGGCCTGCGGGTGATCGTCGGCCGGAAACAGGCCTGCGTGTCGTCCTCGGACACCCGGCCGGAGACACTGGCCGAAATGGCCGAACGGGCGGTGACCATGGCGCGGCTTGCGCCCGATGACCCGACCGTGGGCCTTGCCGATCCCGAGGATCTGAGCCTTGTGCGTGACGGCGGCGGGCTGGATATGGCCGACCCCAACGCCGACCCCGACCCCGCCATGCTGGAAGAGGCCGCCAAACGGGCCGAGGCCGCGGCGCTGGCCATCGCCGGCATCAGCCAGGTGCAATCGGCAAGCGCGGGGTTTTCGCGCCGCCAGGTGCATCTGGCCGCGACCAACGGGTTTTCCGGCGGGTATGAGCGCACCGACCACGGGATCAGCTGCGTGGCGATCACCGGCGAAGGCCTGAAGATGGAGCGCGACTATTTCGGCGACGGGCGCAACCATGCCGCCGACCTGATGTCACCCGAAGATATCGGGCGTATCGCGGCCGAACGCACCATCGCGCGGGCCGGTGCCCGCAAACCCCCGACCGGGGCCTATCCGGTCATCTACGACGAACGCATTTCTTCGGGCCTGATCGGCCATCTTCTGGCCGCCACCAACGGCAGTGCGATCGTGCGCGGCGCGTCCTGGGCACGCGATCTGATGGGCGAGGCTGTTCTGCCCGAAGGCCTGTCACTGATCGAGGATCCGCACCGCCCCCGCACCTCGGCCTCGCGGCCCTTCGATGCCGAAGGCCTGCCGACGACCCGGCGCGAGATCGTGTCGAACGGCGTTCTGCAAGCCTGGACGCTGGACCTGGCCACTGCACGCAAACTGGGCCTGTCGTCCACCGCCAGCGCCGCGCGCGGCACCACCGCGCCGCCCTCGCCCAGCGTCGGCAATGTGACACTGACGCCGGGCGATACCGACCTTGCGGGGTTGCTGGCCGAGATGGGAACCGGCCTGTTGATCACGTCGATGATCGGATCCTCGATTAACGCGACCACCGGCGATTACTCGCGCGGGGCGTCCGGGTTCT
>CAYWTM010000065.1:9714-18829 GCA_964460185.1 uncultured Roseicyclus sp.
GTTCTGGGTCGAGAACGGCGAGATCACCTATCCCGTCAATGAATGCACGGTGGCCGGAAACCTGCGCGACATGCTGCGCACGATCCGGCCCGCCAATGACGCGCGTGGGCATCTGAGCCGCGTAGTCCCGTCGCTGCTGGTCGAGGGTCTGACGATTGCCGGGGCCTGACGCCAAGGCCGATCTGGCCTTGCTGATCGAGGCGGCCCGCGAAGCCGGCAAGATCGCACGGAGCTTTTTCCGCGAAGACCCCGAAACCTGGGACAAGGCCGATGGCGCGGGCCCGGTGACCGAGGCCGATCTGGCCGTTGACGCCATGCTGCGCGACCGGTTGATGGCCGCACGGCCCGACTATGGATGGCTGTCCGAGGAAACCGAGGACGATCCGGCAAGGCTTGACCGGGACCGGGTGTTCATCATCGATCCGATCGACGGCACACAGGCCTTCATCGAAGGGGCATCGGCCTTTGCCCATTCGCTGGCCGTCGTCGAACGCGGCCAACCCATCGCGGCGGCGGTCTACCTGCCGATCCGCGAAAAGATGTACGCCGCCGCCATTGGCCTGGGCGCCACGATGAACGCCGCCCCGATCCGCGCCAGTGCCCGCACCGAGGTTGCGGGCGCCGAATTGCTGGCCACCCGGCACACGATGACCGACGCCCATTGGCCGGGCGGCGTGCCGGCTGTCGAACGGGTCTATCGCCCGTCGCTGGCCTATCGGATGTCGCTGGTGGCCGAAGGCCGCTTCGATGGCATGGCCACGTTCCGCCCGACCTGGGAATGGGATATCGCAGCAGGTGCCCTGATCATCACCGAAGCCGGCGGCACCGCGACCGATGGCGCCGGCGCCCCCCTGCGCTTCAACGGCGCCTTGCGGCAGGTGGCCGGGGTTCTGGCCACGGCTCCGGGTCTGCATGCGGGGTTGCTGGACCGGCGAAAGGCCTGATCTGTCTGCCGTCATGGCGGCGCGGATTTCTCGACGCGGGGATGGGGGTGACAAGATGGGTGCAGCCTTGGCGCTGGCAAGGCTCTGCTTGCCGGGGCACATCACCTGCGCTTGACCCCGCGCCCGCAATCCCTAGGGTGCCGGCCGACCCGACCCCCTTTTTCTAGACCCGAGGTGTCCCCCCATGCCCCAACGCCTGCATCTGGTTTTCGGCGGCGAACTTGTCGATCCGCAACGCACCGAGTTCCGCGATATCAACGACATCCATATCGTTGGCATGTTCCCCGACTACGACAGCGCGCACGCCGCCTGGAAGGCCGAGGCGCAGCGGACGGTCGACAACGCCCATATGCGGTATTTCATTGCCGATCTTCATCGACTGCGCGATGAAGAGGCTTCGGGTTCGCCCGTCAAAGACCCTGGCCGGTAAGGCAGCGCACGCCATGTCATCCTCTCTCGCCTTGGGCCTGTATCTGGCCTGGTCCCGCCGCGGCGCGGCGCGGTTTGCCGAACGCAAGCTGCGCGAACGGCTGGCCGACGGCAAGGAAGATGGCGACCGCCTGGACGAACGTCGCGGCATCGCGGTGCGGGCCCGGCCCAAGGGCCCGCTCATCTGGTTTCATGCCGCCAGCGTGGGTGAATCCCTTGCGCTGCTGGAATTGATCCGGCTGCTGTTGGAAGACCGTCCCGAATTGACGGTCCTGGTCACGACCGGGACCGTCACGTCGGCCGGCGTCATGGCGGACAGGTTGCCCGAAAGGGCCATTCACCAGTTCGTTCCGCTGGACGCGGGCGTGTTCGTGAACCGGTTTCTGGATCATTGGCGGCCCGATCTCGCGGTCTGGACCGAAAGCGAGTTGTGGCCGACGCTGATTTGCGAAACCCATGCACGCGGCATCCCCATGTTGCTGGTGAACGCGCGCATGTCTAAGGCCTCCCATGACAAGTGGCGCTTCCTGCGCGGCATGGCGGGTAGCTTGTTGCGGCGGTTCGATCTGGCGCTGGTGCAAGACAGCCTGACCGAGATCTACCTGCGGCGCCTGGGCATGCCCGAACGCCGGATGGAAGTGACTGGAACCCTGAAAGAGGGGGCGGCCGCCCTGCCTGCGAACAACGCGGAATTGGCAGCACTGCGTGCCGAACTGGGCGGGCGTCCGACATGGCTTGCCGCCTCGACCCATCCGGGCGAAGAGGTCAAGGTGCTGGACGCGCATCGCACCGCGTTGCGCACCAACCCGCGACTGATGTTGCTTCTCGTGCCTCGCCACGCCGATCGTGGGGACGAGATCGCCGCTCTGCTGGACGAAGGCGGGTGGAACTACACCCGCCGCAGCGCCGGGGACGGGCCCGAGCCCGAAGCGCAGGTGTACCTGGCGGACACGATGGGCGAGCTGGGCCTTTGGTACCGGCTGGCTGCCGTCAGCTTCGTGGGGGGGTCGCTGGAACCCATCGGGGGTCACAACCCGTTCGAACCCGCTGCCCTCGGGTCCGCGATCCTGCATGGGCCCTATGTCACCAATTTCGTGGATATCTACCAGCGCCTGACCGAAGCGCGCGCGGCGCGGCTGGTATCGGCCCCCAACACCCTTGCGGAAGAGGTGGATCAACTCTTGTCCCCGGACCGCGCGGCGGCCATGGCCCATGCCGCGTGGGAGGTGGTGTCCGCGGGCGCAGGTGTGAATGATCGGGCAAAAGAGGTGCTGCTGGACAAGCTGGACAGCGGTTCGGGGCGCGGGTGATGCGCGCCCCGGCCTTCTGGCACGAACCGCCCGGCATCTTGTCGACCCTGCTGTCACCCATTGGCGCGGTCTACGGTGCCGCCACACGCAGGCGCCTGGCGCGCGGGGCGCGGCTGGGCGTCGGGGTTCCGGTGATCTGCGTGGGCAACATCAATGCGGGCGGAACCGGGAAAACACCCACCGTCATCGCCATGGCGCAACATTTGCAGGCGCGCGGCCTGGCCGTTCACGCCGTCACTCGCGGCTATGGCGGAAAGGTGGAGGGACCCGCACAGGTCGATCCGCGCACCCAAACCGCCGACGAAACCGGGGACGAGGCGCTGTTGCTGGCTGCATTCCTGCCCACATGGGTTGCCAAGGACCGGGCAGACGGCGCCAGGGCGGCCGCAAAAGCAGGGGCGCAGGTCATCGTGCTGGACGACGGGTTCCAGAACCCGGCCCTCGCCCATGACCTGTCGCTGGTGGTGGTGGACGCAGCCCGCGGGTTCGGAAATGGCCATGTCATTCCCGCCGGCCCCCTGCGCGAACCGGTGGCACAGGGCCTTAAACGGGCGGATCTGCTGCTGTCCATCGGCCCGGACGCGGCGCAGGCCCGGTTTGCCGCGACATGGGGGGAACAGATCCCGGTGCCGCATGTCGCGGGGCATCTCGAACCCTTGCCGACGGGTCTTCCGCTGCAGGGGGTGCCGGTCCTGGCCTTTGCGGGCATCGGCCACCCCGAAAAGTTCTTTTCGACGCTCAAGGCCATGGGGGCCGATCTTCGTGGCACCCATGCGCTGGCCGATCATCAACCCCTGACCGAACCCCTGATGACCCGGCTCCTGCGCGAGGCGCGCGCCATCGGCGCCCAGGTGGTGACGACCGAAAAGGACGCGGTGCGGCTGCCACCGGCGTTGCGCGCGCAGGTCATGACGGTTCCGGTCCGGCTGGAGATCGCCGATTGGGCGGTGATCGACCGGGCGCTGGATCGCATCCTGCCCTAGGCCCGCACGAAAGCCGGCCTAGGCCCGTGGGCTGAACCCGGTCAGATCGTCATCTTCGCCAAGGGTCGGGGCAGGCCGATCCAGCGCGATATCGGCATCGGAAAAGCGGAACGGCGGGCGCACGCCCGGCACCCCGTCAAGATCCATCTGCATGCCGCGCGCCTTGACCTGCGGATCGTCGAACACCTCGGCCAGGTCGTTGATGGGTCCTGCCGGCACACCGTCGGCTTCGCAGGCGGCCAGCAGTTCGGCCTTTGATCGCTGCATGGTCGCCTCGGTCAGCCGGCGGGTCATCTCGTCGCGGTTCGCGATACGGTCGGCATTGGTCAGAAACGCGGGCGCGGTGGCCATGTCGTCCAGACCCAGAAGCCGGCAAAGCCGCTGATATTGAGGGTCATTTCCGGTCGCGATGATGATCCAGCCATCGGAACAATCGAAAACCTGGTAGGGCGTCAGGTTCTGATGCGCATTGCCGATGCGTTCTGGTGCCTTACCGGTCGTCAGGTAGTTCATCGCCTGGTTGGCCATGAAGGCCGTCGCCACATCCAGAAGGCTCATGTCGATATGCTGCCCGCGCCCGGTCTGGTCGCGCAGATGCAGCGCGGCCAGGATCGCGTTCACGGAATACAGGCCCGTCAGAATATCGGTGACCGCAACGCCGACCTTTTGCGGCTGCCCCTCGGGCGCGCCGGTCACCGACATGAGGCCGGACATGCCCTGGATGATGTAGTCATAGCCCGCGCGGTGCGCATACGGGCCGGTCTGCCCGAACCCGGTGATCGAGCAATAGATCAGACCGGGATTGACCGCCCTGAGGCTTTCGTAGTCGAGCCCGTATTTCGCCAGCCCGCCGAGCTTGAAGTTCTCGATCAGGACATCCGCTTCGGCAGCCAGCGCCAGAACCCGCGCGCGACCCTCCTGGGTGCGGAAATCTGCCGTGACCGATTTCTTGCCCCTGTTGCAGGAATGGAAATAGCTGGCCGAGACATCGTGCCCGCGTTCCACGAAGGGCGGGCCCCACCGGCGGGTATCGTCGCCCCCGGGGGCCTCGACCTTGATGACCTCGGCCCCCAGATCGGCAAGCGTCTGACCGGCCCATGGGCCGGCCAGGATGCGCGCCAGTTCAAGCACCCGGACGCCGTTCAGCGGGGCTGTCATTGGGCGGCGGCAAGCGCCGCGTCTATGCGAGCCTGGAAATCGGCATAGCTCATGTTCGAATACAGTTGTCCCGCGATCACAAAGGCCGGTGTGCCGCTTATGTCATGCACTTCCATGTGGCCTTCGTAGGTCGAGATCATTGCCTGCGCCATCTCGGCGTCGGTCAGACAGGCATCCAGCTGGTCGTTGGTCATACCGGCCGTCCGGCCAATTCGGCGCAGATTCTCGGCCACTTCGGCCGGCGAACCCTGGGTCCAGGTCGATTGGTTTTCGTAGATCATGTCCACAATGCCGAAATACCGGTCCGGCCCGGCGCAGCGCGCCACCATGCCGGCCCACAGGCCGAAGCGATCGAAATAGACCTCGCGGTAGACGAAACGGACCTGCCCGTTCTCGACATAGTCGGCCTTGAGCTGAGGGTAGACGTTCTGGTGAAAGCTGCGGCAATGGGGGCAGGTGAAGGAGGCGTATTCGATCACCTCGACCGGCGCGTCGGGATCGCCCACGACCATTTCCAGCACTTCGGGGACCGCGCCACTGGCCGGGGTCGTCGCCTCTTGCGCATTTGCAGGCTGGGGCAGCAAGGGCAGTTGCGCCTGCGTTCCGGGGCGCAACAGCGCGTAGGTTCCGACAGCGACGGCGCCTGCTCCGGCGCCCAACATTAGGGTCCTGCGATCCATGGGTGTATTTTCTCCTCAGCTTTTTCGCGGCGTTAACACGTTACGGGCCAGACGCGACAGTGCGTCTTTCAGCCCCTGATCTTCGATATCGTTGGCCCCCGCCAGAAACCGGGCGAGTTTCGCCGGGTCCGGGTCCGGGCGCGGTTTGGTCTTGGGCGTGCGAAAGGCCACCTGGCCTTCGGCGAACCCGGTCGGTGCGGTTTGGGTGATATGCACATGGGCCACGGCGCGGTAGCCATAGGTTGCGTTCACACGGTCGATGATCCGATCCTTCTGCATGTCCAGCACGGGCGCATTCGCACCCGTCGTCAGCAGCACCAGCGTGCCCCCGAAGCCACGGCCGTAGGTGATCTTGACCGGCCGCGCGATGGCGGCCAGATCCTCGCCCACGATCTCGGGCCAATGGGTCAGCAGCTTGGCCTCACCAAAGCCGCGCTTTTCCGCCGGGCTGTTGAGGTCGCGCGCCAACAGGTCGCCCGTCGCCTCGAAACCGCGCTTGCGGCGCGGTATCTTGGGCGTGTCGGGTTGGCGCGGCATGGACATGGGCTATTTTCCTCTGCTTCGCCGCAATCTATGCGTTGGCGCGCCGCTAACCAATAACAACCGACCGGGGGAGCGATAAAGCTTGCGTTATGACGCCGTCCATCGGGCGCTTTTGCCTTGGTATGACCGCCATGCCCGCGACTTGCCATGGCGCGTCGGTCCGCAAGCCCTGAGCCATGGCCTGCGGCCGGACCCGTATCGCGTCTGGTTGAGCGAGGTCATGCTGCAACAGACCACGGTCGCGGCGGTAAAGGCGTATTTCGAACGGTTCACCACGCTTTGGCCCACGGTTGGCGACCTGGCCGCAGCCGAAGATTCGGTTGTGATGGGCGAATGGGCGGGGCTTGGGTACTATGCGCGGGCCCGCAACCTGTTGAAATGCGCCCGCGTCGTCGCGTCGGTTCATGGCGGGCAGTTTCCCGACACCGAGGAAAGCCTGCGCGCCCTGCCCGGCATCGGTCCCTACACGGCCGCCGCGATCGCGGCGATTGCCTTTGACCGGCCTGCGCCGGTGATGGACGGGAATGTGGAACGGGTCATGGCGCGGCTTTTCGCCGTGCAAACGCCCCTGCCAGCCGCCAAGCCGGAGCTGCGGACCCTGACCGAGGCCGCGACCCCCACGCACAGGCCCGGTTGCTATGCGCAGGCGGTCATGGACCTGGGCGCAACGATCTGCAGCCCGAAATCGCCCGCCTGCGGCATCTGCCCTGTCATGGACATGTGCGAGGCGCGCGCGCAGGGGATCGCCCCGGACCTGCCCCGAAAGACCCCCAAGAAACCCAAGCCCACACGCTTCGGCATCGCCTATCTGGCCCGACGCGCGGATGGCGCCGTGCTGCTGGAAACCCGGCCCGACCAGGGCCTGTTGGGCGGCATGCTGGGGTGGCCCGGCACCCCCTGGTCCGAACAGGACCCGATACCGGCACCGCCCATAGCCGCCGATTGGCGCGATCCCGGGCTGGAAGTGCGGCATACCTTCACCCATTTCCACCTGCGCCTGTCTCTGCGCCTGGCCGAGGTCGACATGGACACCCGTCCATTGCACGGCGAATTCCACCTCCGGGCCACATTCCGGCCCTCGAATCTGCCAACGGTGATGCGAAAAGCCTATGATCTCGGCCAAGCGGCGTGGCGGGATGATTGACGACACCACCGGCTAGCCCGCTATTGTCAGGTACCATGGCACAACCCCGCATCATTCCCGCATCCCAGATGGCGCGCCTCACCCGCGCGCTGCCATTCTGGCTGTCGCTGGCGTTGTTTCCGCTGATCGCCATTGTTGCGGGCCAGGGGGGCTGGTGGCTGATCTTGCTGCCGGCCAGCACGTGGTGGCTGTTTTCCGGTTTGGATGCCGTCACGGGGCTGAATCAGGACAATGGCGACCTTGAAACCCCGCAGGCCGACCTGTTCTGGTATCGCCTGGTCACGCTGGTGTGGTTTCCGCTGCAATTCGGAATGATGTTCGGTCTGATCTGGTACGCCACCCGCGCGCCTCACCTGGGGGGATGGGAACAGGTCGGGCTGTTTTTCGGGGTAGGCGTGATCTCGGGGACGGTGGGGATCACCTACAGCCACGAGTTGATGCATCAGAAGAACAGGCTGGAACGCCGCCTGGCCGACCTGCTGCTGGCGACCGTGATGTATTCGCATTTCCGGTCGGAACACCTGCTTGTCCACCACCGTTACGTGGGCACACCGCGCGACCCGGTGACGGCACGTTACAATGAAGGTTTTCATCGGTTCTTTCCCAGGGTGCTGCGCCAATGCTGGATCAGCGCCTTCAATGCCGAAAAGGCGATGCTGGCGCGCAAGAACAAGCCTTGGACGGCCGCCGAAAATCCGTTCTGGATCTATTGGGGCCTGCAAGCGGGTTGCCTTGTGCTGGCCTACGGGCTTGGCGGTTGGGCCGGTGTCGGGCTGTTCTTGTTCCAGGCCCTGGTCGCGGTCTGGCAGTTGGAACTGATCAACTACATCGAACATTACGGTCTGACCCGCCGCCACCTGGGCGAGGGCAAATACGAACATGTCCTGCCGCGTCATTCGTGGAACGCGTCGCAAAAGGCGTCGAACTGGCTGTTGATCAATCTGCAACGCCATTCCGATCATCACTACAAACCCGACCGGCGGTTTCCCTTGCTGCAGACCTATTCCGAGGATGAGGCCCCGCAACTGCCCTTTGGCTATCCGGTCATGTCGACGGCAGCGATGGTCCCCCCCCTGTGGAAGCGGATCATGAACCCCCGCGTGAAGGCATGGCGCAAACGGTATTATCCCGACATCACCGACTGGCGCCCCTACAACAAGGCGCTGAACCCCGCGCCGCGTTAAGCGGCCGCCTGCATCGGCAGATGGCCGGTCTTGACGTAGATGAGGCAACCCGCGTCGGACCAGGGGGTGTGGCGTGACATGTGCGGCGACCTGATCCAGGTGCCCGCGGGGTAATCGCCGTGTTCATCCTGAAACGTGCCCTCGATCACGAAGATCTCTTCCCCGCCCCAATGGGCATGGCCGGCGAACCTGGTGCCGGGCGCCCACCGCACAAGCGCCACGTTTTCGCCCGGCACCGAATGCAGGGGCAGCACACTGAGCCCCGGGGCCGAGCCGGGACGAAACTCTGCGCTGCGGGTGTCGATGACCTTTTGTTCGGTGTCGTCAGGGGCAAACTGGCACAGCTTGACCAGAATGGTGCACCCATGGGGCCCGATACGAGGGGTGTGCGACGTGCCGATGGGATTGCGGACATAGGTGCCTGCCGGGTAATCGGCATGTTCGTCGGAAAAGATCCCGTCGAGCACCAGAAATTCCTCGCCGCCCCCATGGGTATGAGCGTCGAACCGGCTGTCGGGGGCAAAGCGCACGATGGTCGTGGCGCGCGCCACCTCGTCGCCGATGCGGTCCAGCATCATCCGCTCAACGCCCGACGACGGGGACGCGATCCAGTCATAATCCCCGGGGCGGATGACGATGCGCTGCGAAAAGTCTGCGTTCAGGTGCATGGGTCTGGTCCTTGTGCGAAATCACGGTGCCAGCCGCGCGCGGAACGCGGCGGTCGCGGCGTCATAGGGATC
>CAYWTM010000066.1:0-18712 GCA_964460185.1 uncultured Roseicyclus sp.
GAGATTCTCCGGAGTGACTGGAGTTCAGACGTGTGCTCTTCCGATCTCACGGCGTGTGCCGGTTGCCGATATGCCAGGCCAGGCGCGTCAGATCGCCCATCACCCGCAGCAGGGGTTCGGGGGCGGCGGCAATTTCCACCAGCGCCCCGGAGTCGGTCTCGAGCGCATCGCCGGCATCCAGCGATACCGTCTCGGGCAGGTCCACCAGGATCTCGGCCCCCGACGCGCCGACCAGCTTGCGCCGGCGCACGAACCGACCCTCGTAGTCCAGGACCAGCCGATCGGCGGCCGGACCATGCCATGCGCCGGCGCGTTTCACCGTGACTGCCCGTTCCATGATCTCTCCCCTTCCGGTCTGTTCCGGGTCACGATACGGCGCGCCCGGACAGGTGCAATCCCCGACCTGCAGTCGCGCGGCAAAGCCTGTCGCGCCTGCCTATTTCGTGGGCGCAGGCGCGGGTCGAGGCGCAGCAGAAGCCGCGCCGGGCGGGTCCAAACCGATTTCCAGGGGCGGATCGGGCAGTTGGCTGAAGCCCTGTTCCGAATCCCCAAGGAAGACGGACAAGCCAAGATCGGGAAGATGTCCGACCAGGTCGGTCGGCACGCTCGCGCCGTCCGGGCCGATGCGCCGCACGGTGATCGGCAACATGTCGTAGCTGCACGACCCGATGAACAGGCGCGACATCGCCCCCACCTCGACCGAGGTTTGATACTGGTTGCGCGTTCCGTCGGAATACACGGAATGTTCCGTCGCCCTCCACCTGGCGCCCGGCGCGGGCGCGGGCATGGGCGGGCCCTCGAAAGTGACGGTTTCCATCTCCCCCTCGGGCACCAGGCCATTGACCATTTCCCACGATTGCAAGATCAGCCCCAGCGGGGCCAGGCGGTATTCGATCAAGGTGGTGTCGTCGAACCGGAACTCCGTCTCGGCGGTGCGCCCGTCGTCCAGATGCCGGAACAGGACCGTGCGATCGGCAAAGCGCATGTAGACGCCATCGCCGGCCAGCCCGGCGGGGCAATCCTGCGCCAGTGCCGGCGCCCCGCATGTGGCTGCAAGAAGCAACACCCAACCTGCGTGTTTCATGTTCAAACCCTCCCCGCGCATCATGGCAGATCGCGCGGCTTCAATACATGAAATATCTCTGCGCCATGGGCAATTCCGTGGCGGGCTCACAGGTCAGAAGCTCCCCGTCGGCGCGGACCTCGTAGGTTTCGGGATGGACGTCGACCTTTGGCGTCGCGGAGTTGTGGATCATGTGGGATTTCCTGACGGTGCGGATGCCGCCGACGGCGACGGTATCCTTGGCAAGCCCCAGCGTCGCGCCGATTCCCGCCGCTTGCGCCGCGGCGCTGACGAACATCACCGATGACCGTTCGAGAGACCGCCCGTAGGCGCCGAACATGGGCTGGCTGTACACCGGCTGCGGGGTCGGGATCGACGCGTTGGGATCGCCCATCTGCGCCACGACGATGGTGCCGCCCATCAGCACCATTTCAGGCTTCACCCCGAAAAACGCGGTGTTCCAGATCACCAGGTCGGCGCGTTTTCCGACCTCGACCGATCCGATATGGGGTGCCATGCCATGCACGATGGCGGGGTTGATGGTGTATTTCGCGATGTAGCGTTTGACCCGGAAATTGTCGTTGTCGCCGACCTCCTCGGCCAGCCGACCGCGTTGTTTCTTCATCTTGTCGGCCGTCTGCCATGTGCGGATGATGACCTCGCCCACCCGGCCCATGGCCTGGCTGTCGGAGGCCATGACCGAAAACGCGCCCATGTCGTGCAGGATATCTTCGGCGGCGATGGTTTCCTTGCGGATCCGGCTTTCGGCGAAGGCCACGTCCTCGGGGATGGATTTGTCCAGGTGATGGCACACCATCAACATGTCCAGATGTTCCTCGAGCGTGTTGACGGTGTAGGGCATCGTCGGGTTGGTCGAGGAGGGCAGGATGTTCTGGTAGCCCACGACCTTCATGATGTCGGGCGCATGGCCACCGCCCGCGCCTTCGGTGTGGAAGGCGTGGATCGTGCGGTCGCCGATGGCGTCCAGCGTGTTTTCCACGAAGCCGGATTCATTGAGGGTGTCGGTGTGGATCATCACCTGCACGTCCATGTCATCGGCCACCGACAGGCAGCAATCGATGGCGCCGGGCGTGGTGCCCCAATCCTCGTGCAGCTTCATCGCGCAGGCCCCGGCCTCGACCATTTCCACAAGGGCTTCGGGGCGGGACGCATTGCCCTTGGACGACAGGCCGAAATTCATCGGGAAGGCATCGAGCGCCTGCATCATCCGCCCGATATGCCATGCGCCCGGCGTGCAGGTGGTGGCCAGGGTGCCATGCGCCGGGCCGGTGCCGCCGCCCAGTTGCGTGGTGATGCCGGAATGCAGGGCATGTTCGATCTGCTGCGGGCAGATGAAGTGGATATGCGCGTCAAAGCCCCCCGCCGTGACGATGCGCCCCTCGCCCGCGATCGCCTCGGTCCCCGGTCCGATGATGATGTCGACGCCCGGCTGCGTGTCGGGGTTGCCGGCCTTGCCGATGGCGTGGATGCGGCCATCACGCAGGCCGATATCGGCCTTGTAGATGCCGGTGTGATCCACGATCAGCGCGTTGGTGATAACGGTATCGACGGCACCGCCCGCCCGCGTGGCCTGGGACTGGCCCATGCCGTCGCGGATCACCTTGCCGCCGCCGAACTTGACCTCTTCGCCGTAAGTGGTCAGGTCGCGTTCAACCTCGATGATCAGGTCTGTATCGGCCAGCCGGACCCGGTCGCCGGTGGTCGGGCCGTACATGTCGGCATAGGTCGTGCGGGGGATTTTGATGGGCATATGTTGGGTCCCTTGCGTCGGATTCTAGTTTGGTTGGTATGCTTTTGACTCGACTCGCGAAATGCGCGCCACTTGGGTTGGGGACAGTCCCCGATTTAAGGAGACGGCGTTATGACAAGAACAAATTTTGTAGCCGCTGTGACGATCGGTGTGGTTTTCGTGGGAGGAGCGGCGCTGGCTGAGCCAAGCGTCGAACGGGGGGAATACCTGGTGCGCGGCATCGCGGGCTGCGGGAATTGCCACACGCCCCAGGGGCCGGAGGGCCCGGTTGCGGGCATGGAACTGACCGGGCAACTGGTCGAGGAGAACGCGGCGTTTCGTGCCATCGCGCCCAACATCACGCCCGCGGGCGATGTCGGCGGCTGGAGCGACGCGGAACTGGCCCGTTCGATCCGCGAGGGTATCCGGCCCGATGGCAGCGTGATCGGGCCGCCCATGCCCTTCGGCCTGTATCGCGGGCTTGGCGACGACGACCTGATGTCGATGGTGATGTTCCTGCGCACGGTGGACCCGGTCGAGAATGATCCCGGCGACTCCGTCTACAACATCCCGCTTCCGCCCGCCTATGGCCCGCCGATCGAAACGGTCAGCGCGCCCGAAGCCGGCGTCACGGTCGAATACGGGGCCTACCTGGCCGGCCCGGTCGCCCATTGCATGGAATGCCACACGACCTTTGGCCCGCAAGGTCCGATGTTCGAGACCCATCTGGGCCGGGGCGGGTTCGAATTCCACGGGCCATGGGGGGTATCGGTGGCGCCCAACATCACCACCCACGAGGACGGTCTGGCCAATTACACCGATGCGGAACTGGCGCAGATGATCATCGAAGGGGTGCGCGCCGATGGCAGCCCGATGTCGCCACCGATGCCCTACCCCTACCTTGCCCGGATGAGCGCCGACGATCTTGACGCCATCATCTTGTACCTGCGCACCCTGCCCCCCCTGCCCGACTCAGGTTGAGCCGACCCGGCGCACGGGGCGGCCCGAACGGGCCGCTCCGACCCGGGAACCGGCAAAAAGGGTGCGGTGGGTGCGGGTGGGCATTGGGGGCTACTCCGCTGCTGACATCGACAGGGCTATCGAGGTCATGAAGATCTCATGCCGTTCGAACGCGAGTTTCGAGTGACTGATACCAGCGTGCAGGGCGGCCAGCAGCGTGTCCATATCCGGCTTGCCCGACCCGCTCATGCCTTGAACACCTCGTCCACGTCGACCTGCAAGCCGGTCACCAGACCGTTGGTCTGCATCGCCATTCCGATCACGGCCAGCATCTCGGCCTGCATCTGGGGGCTCATGCCCCTGGCCTTGGCGGCGGCGGTGTGAGAGTGGATGCAATAGCTGCACCCATTCGCCGTCGAGACCGCGATATACAGCATTTCCTTGACCAGCGGATCCAGCGCGCCGGGGGCCATCACGTCTTGCAGCCGGTCCCATGTGGCGCGCAGCGTGGCCGGATCATGGGCCAGGGCGCGCCAGAAATTGTTGATGTAATCGGTGCCGCGCGCCGCGCGGATGTCTTCGAAGACGGCCAGCGCCTCGGCGCTGAGCTGGTCGTCCGACAAGAGCGTGACGGTGCCCATCTCAGACCACCGCGCGGATCGGTGCGGAACCGACCGCACCTGCGGGGGCCATCAAGACCTTCCGTCGAAACGGAATGCGGCCTGGCAAACTGGTCCTTGCTCGGGTGTCATACATTGCATCGATCCTCCGAAAAGGGTGGTGGAGCAGTGCCCCGGCCTCAATTCATCCCTGCAAACGCGCGCAGATCATCCGTGCGCGCCTTGGTCAGGCGGATCAGGCACGAAAACCGCATCATCGGCTCGCCGGACCCGCCGCGCATGTATTCGGCCTCGGCCTCGCAGGCGGCATCGCGAAACGGGATCCACGCCCGTTGCGCATCGCGCAGCAGGATGCTCATCGTCTCGCCGGTGCCCGCGCGCGCGGCCTGGTAGACCGCGTTCAGGTCCGCATCGGCCCGCTCGTATTCCGCCGCGAGACACAGGTTGATGCCCTGCTGCGGCAAGCTTGCGTAATCGCTGCAATCCCAGTCCTGGGCGACAGCCGGGGCGGCCCACAGCACGCCTATGAGACAAAGACCCCTCACAGATCGCCCATGACCTGCTGGTTGAAACCCCAGACCGCACGGCCCCCGCCAAAAGGGACCAATTGCACCTCGCGCGTCTGTCCGGGTTCGAACCGCACCGCCGTGCCCGCCGCGATATCCAGCCGCATGCCGCGCGCGGCATCCCGGTCGAAGCTCAATCCGCTGTTGGTTTCGGCGAAATGGTAGTGGCTGCCCACCTGTACGGGCCGGTCGCCCGTGTTGGACACCTCCAGCACCAGCGCCTCGCGGCCTTCGTTCAGGGTGATGTCCCCTGCGGCCGTGATGATTTCCCCGGGGATCATGCGTCACCTCCCTTTCCCTGAATGGCCGCGACGATGCGCTTGCCGAAAACACCCAGCAAAGCCCCCACCAGCAAGGCCAGCGACGAGCTGCCCCCGGTCAGGAGCGCCGCCAGCAACAGCAGCAGGACCAGCGTCAGAAGGTCGAATTCCCTGTCGCTGATCGGCACCTCGTCCAGCGCGATCTTGGCTATCGCATCGCGCACGAAGGGTTCCACGAACGGCGTGGCGAAGCCCGCCGCAACACCCAGAAGGAACGTCAGGATCATCTGTGCCTCTCCTATTGTTCTAACGGATCGGGTGATGGACGGTCACCAGCTTGGTGCCGTCCGGAAACGTGGCTTCGACCTGGACGTCATGGATCATCTCGGCGATGCCCGGCATGCACTGGTCCGCCGTGATCACATGGGCCCCGGCCTGCATCAGGTCGGCCACCGACCGACCGTCGCGTGCGCCTTCGACCACGAAATCGGTGATCAGCGCGATGGCCTCGGGGTGGTTCAGTTTCACCCCCCTGAGTAGCCGGTTGCGCGCCACCATGGCCGCAAGACTGATCAGGAGCTTGTCTTTTTCCCTGGGGGACAGGTTCATGTTATTCCCTCGTCTTCCTTCAAATCTGCCAGACCCGGGGCAATGGCCCCCGGCTCAGGATTTCCACGGCCCGCGCCACCGCCCGGCGCAACGGATAGGCCTGCGCGGCGGCAAATCGCGCCACGACCCGCCCGTCCCAGGCCGAGGCCGCGGCGCGCACGGCGCCGCCTTCGGGCAGGGCTGCGCGCAATTCTGCAAGCCGGTCCACGGCGTCGGGCGCGAACAAGACCAGCGTCGACAGCGCCACGGCCCCGTTCAGCCCGGCCGGGCCGCTGCGCGACAGATCGGCATCGTCCAGCGAAATCGCCTCGACCATGACGGGCACGCCATCGCGGATCACCTCGCGCCGGTCGCGCAACGTCAGGCGCGACAGCCGTTCCCCCATCGCCGCCCGGCCCAGGACCAGGGTTTCGAGCATCAGGCATTCCGCATCACCGGCCATTTCGACGGTGACCTGGCGATCCAGCGCCGCGCCGTCGAACAAGATCATCTCTTGCGGCAGCCAGTGAAGCCGCCCGCCCGCGCCGACCGTCAGGCGCGCCTCGATCCGGCCCCGGCCCCGGGCGCTGAGATAGCCCCGCTCGGCCGTCTGGGTGGTGCCGACCGCCGCGGCGCCGTCCTCGACGTCAAGGGAATAGGACAGCCGATCCCCCCCGGTGACACCGCCGGCGGTGTTCAGGAACACCACTTCGGGTGCGCGGCCGTGCATTTTCGGCAAGAGAACCTTGGCGGAGCCCTGCTGATACAGGTCTTTCAGCCGCCCCGAAGCCCCGATCCGGGCCCCGGCACGCCCTTTGACGCGCTGCATCTGCGCAGAAGAGGCCATCGTGTCCAACATCCGCCCGAGCGTAGGCGCGCGCGCGCCCCGGACGCAAGAGAGACCCGGCCGCGTCCATGGCTTTGTCCGTCCTCCTGCCCAAGAATCAGGCAATCCGGCGATGCGCGTCCGCGCGCCGCCCCTCGGCCAAGTCCGTGACGATGCGCCGCCGCGGCCGGCAAACGGCGCGCCATGGCCATCGGATCGCGCCGGTTCGCCACCCGCCATCTTGTCGGCTGCCGCCCAAACGTGTAGCGCCAAGGTCATGACGACACGCCTGACACTCCGCCGCCCCGACGACTGGCACCTGCATCTGCGCGATGGCGCGATGCTCGAGGCCGTCTTGCCGGAAACCGCGCGCCATTTCGGCCGCGCCATCATCATGCCGAACCTCGTGCCGCCGGTGGTCACGACCCGCGACGCCGCCGCCTATCGCGAGCGCATCATGTCTGCGCTGCCGGGCGACATGGCGTTCGAGCCGTTGATGACGCTGTACCTGACCGAAACGACCGACCCCGCCGATGTCGCCGCGGGGTTCGCCGACGGGCTGATCCATGCGGTCAAGCTCTACCCCGCGGGCGCCACCACCAATTCCGCCTCGGGCGTGCGCGATATCGACACCGTCATCCCGGTGCTGGAAAAGATGGCCGAGATCGGCCTGCCGCTTTGCATCCATGGCGAAGTCACGACACCGGATGTCGATATCTTCGACCGCGAACAGGTGTTTCTCGATACGGTGCTCGATCCGCTGCGCAGGGCGATCCCCGATCTGAAGGTGACGCTGGAACATATCACCACCTCGCACGGCATCGACTATGTCACGGGGGCAGATGGCGATATCGCGGGCACGATCACCACCCACCACCTGATGATCAACCGCAACCATATCCTGGCGGGGGGTATCCGGCCCCATTACTATTGCCTGCCCGTCGCCAAACGCTCGACGCATCAACAGGCGCTGCGCCGCGCGGCCGTCTCGGGCAATCCCCGCTTTTTCCTCGGCACGGATTCGGCGCCGCATACCGACCCCAACAAGGAAAGCGCCTGCGGCTGTGCCGGCGTTTTTTCGGCCACCAACACCATGTCGTGCCTTGCCCACGTGTTCGAACAGGACGGCGCGCTGGACCGGCTGGAAGGCTTTGCCTCGCTCTTTGGCCCGGCCCGCTACGGCCTTGCGCCATCGGATCAGACACTCACGCTGGAAAAACGCGACACGCCCGCCGCCTACCCCGCCAAGATCGAGACCGGCGAAGGCCCGGTGACCGTTTTCGATCCGGGCCATCCGCTGTATTGGCACGTCGCCGGCTGATCCGTCACATCATTCCAATCCACCGCAATCCAAAGGCCCGCCATGATCCCGACCAGCTATCCCGACGCCCAGACCATGGCCCAGATGACCGCCCGGATGCTGCTGGATATCGGTGCGGTGCATTTCAACACGGCCGAATTGTTCACCCATGCCTCGGGCAGACAGGCGCCCACCTATATCGATTGCCGCAAGATCATCTCGTACCCGCGCGTGCGGTCCACGCTCATGGACTTCATGTGCTGCAAGACGATGCGCGCGGCCGGGCTGGAAGCCTTCGACAATATCGCGGGCGGCGAGACGGCCGGCATCCCCTTCGCGGCCTTCGTGGCCGAGCGATTGGCGCTGCCCATGTCCTACGTGCGCAAGAAACCCAAGGGCTATGGCCGCACCGCCCAGATCGAGGGCGAGATGCGCGAAGGCGACCGGGTGCTTCTGGTCGAGGATCTGACGACCGATGGCGGGTCAAAGCTGAAATTCGTCGATGCGATCCGCGCGGCCGGGGCCGAGTGCAACCACACGGCGGTGGTCTTTTTCTACGGCGTCATGGCGGGCACCGAGGACCGGCTGGCCGAACACGGGCTGGCGCTGCATTACCTGTGCACATGGGCCGACGTGATCGCCGAGGCCCGGCGCGGCGGCGATTTCGACGAGGCGACCCTGGCGGAGGTCGAGCGATTCTTGTCCGACCCCGAAGCCTGGCGCACGGATCGTGGCCTGGCCTGACACCGCATCGCTGCGCATTCTCTTGCAGCGTGGCGAATCCGACACAATGCTGATACACTACGTCCAGATCATGGGGTGTCCGGCACTCGATTCCCCAGATGTTGCGGTCAAAACCACCCACAGGTTACTCACAGCTTTGGGCAATTGACGATGCCGCAGGCGCACCCGCTATACCCGGTGGACACCTTGCGCAAACGCGGACGCAGGGCACGACAACACGGTTGGGGCAGATGATGAACGAGCATGTACCAGTGCCGGCGGGCGGCACGCCGATGGCCGAGACCGCAGCCCAACCCCTGCCCCATAACGTCGAAGCCGAACAACAGCTTCTTGGCGCCATCCTGGGGGCCAATGACGTGCTCGACCGGGTCGACGACCTGATCAAACCCGACCATTTCCACGACCCCGTCCATCGCGAGATCTTCACCATGGCCCAGGCCCGCATCGCCAAGGGCCTTGCGACCGACGCCACCACGCTCAAGAACTTCGTGGCCGATATCCCCGGCCTCAAGGACCTGGGGGGCGCGGAATACCTGCTGCGCCTGCAATTGTCGGCCATCGCCACCTCGGCGGCGCGCGATTACGCGCAACTGATCCATGACCTCGCCGTGCGCCGCCAGCTGATCGACCTGGGCCACCGGGTGACCGACCGCGCCCGCACGATGCGCGACGATGTCAGCCCCGATGACCAGATCGTCGAGGCGGAATCGGAATTGTTCTCGCTGGCGGCCACCGGCACCACCAATCGCGGCTTTCAGAGCTTTCTCTCGGCGCTTTACGACGCGGTCAACACCGCCAACGCCGCCTACAACCGCGGCGGCGGCCTGGCCGGGGTATCGACGGGGCTGACCGATCTCGACCGGATGCTCGGCGGCCTGCACAAATCCGACCTTCTGATCCTTGCCGGGCGCCCCTCCATGGGCAAGACGTCGCTGGCCACGAACATCGCCTTCAATGTCGCCAAGGCCTGGAAACAGGGCACCCGCGACGACGGCAGCCAGGGCACCATCGACGGGGGCGTGGTGGGCTTTTTCAGCCTCGAGATGTCGGCAGGCCAGCTGGCGCAGCGCGTCCTGTCCGAGGCCGCCGAGATCCCGTCGGAACTGATCCGCAAGGGCGATCTGAACGAACAGGAATTCGAACGCTACCTGCATGCCGCCCGCGACCTGGAACGCTGCCCGCTGTTCATCGACGACACGCCCGCCCTGCCCATCGGCCAGGTCGCGGCCCGCGCCCGGCGGCTCAAACGCGCGCCCCACGGGCTCGACCTGCTGGTGGTCGACTACCTGCAGCTGTTGCGCGGCTCGGGCCGGTCCGAGAACCGCGTGAACGAAATCTCCGAGATCACCCAGGGCCTCAAGGCCATCGCCAAGGAACTCAACATCCCCGTCATCGCCCTGTCGCAGCTGTCGCGCCAGGTCGAACAGCGCGAGGACAAACGCCCGCAACTCAGTGACTTGCGCGAATCCGGGTCGATCGAACAGGACGCGGACGTGGTGATGTTCGTCTACCGTGGCGAATACTACAAGGAACGCGAAAAACCCGGCGAGGAAAACCTGGAGGCCATGACCAAATGGCAGCAGGACATGGAGCAACTCCACGGCAAGGCCGAGGTGATCATCGGCAAACAGCGCCACGGCCCCGTGGGCACGGTGGAACTCAGCTTCGAAGGGCGCTTCACCAAGTTCGGCAACCTCGTCAAACCGTGGCAACAGGCCCCCGACCGCGGCTTCTGACACGCGCCATCTGACAGCATGCGCCGGTGGTCGGCGTTGGGGCGCCCGACAGGGTCCCGTTTCTCTGTTTCGAAAATATCCCGGGGGGCGTGCGTCAGCACGGGGGGCAGCGCCCCCCCTTGACCCCGCCCGCCCAAAGCCTGACAGAAGAGGCATGGGTACCGGCATTCTCACCATCGACCTCGACGCGCTCACAGCCAACTGGCGCGCGCTTGACGCCATGTCGGCCGCCGAAACCGCCGCGGTGGTCAAGGCTGATGGCTATGGTCTCGGGTCCGGCCTCGTGGCGCGCGCGCTCGCCCGGGCCGGTGCCCGCCGCTTTTTCGTGGCCGTCGCCGAAGAAGGCATCGCGGTGCGCAAGGCGCTCGGGCCGGGCCCCGAAATCAACGTCTTTTCGGGACATATGGCCGGGGATGCGCAACTGCTGCGCGACCATGCCCTGACACCGATGCTAAACAGCCCCGAACAGGCGGCCCGCCACCGCGCGGCCCTGCCGGATCATGCCTATGGGGTGCAGCTGGACAGCGGCATGAACAGGCTTGGCATGGAGCCCGCGCAATGGGCTGCAACCCGCACCGCGCTGGAAGCCGGACCGCTGAGCCTGGTCATGTCGCACCTGGCCTGCGCGGATGACCCCGGGCACCCCCAGAATTCCATGCAGCTTCAAGCCTTTGGCGAAATGACCGTGGGGGTCACCGCGCTCCGGTCGCTCAGCGCGACGGGTGGTATTCTTCTGGGGCCGTCCTACCATTTTGACCTGACCCGCCCCGGAATTGGCCTGTATGGCGGCTTGCCCTTCGAGACCGCGCAACCGGTCGTTCGCCTGTCCCTGCCGGTGGTGCAGGTCCGCGACCTGACGGCCGGCGAAAGCGTTGGATACGGCGCCAGCCTCGTCGTCGACAGGGATTCCAAAATAGCAACCGTTTCAGCAGGTTACGCCGACGGGCTCATCCGACACATGAGCAACGCCGCGCATCTGTATGCAAACACGGTGCCTTGCCGCCTTGCGGGCCGGGTTTCGATGGACCTGCTGACCGTCGATGTCACGCATCTGGACCACGTGCCCGATCACCTCGATATCCTCGGGCCCCATCAGGGCGTGGACCAGCTTGCGCAGGCCGCGGGCACGATCGGATACGAGATCCTCACCTCCCTGGGCCCGCGCTACACGCGCCAAGTCATCGGGGCGACCGAATGACCGTGCTTCTCACCCCGCTGGCCTCCATCGGCCGGTCGACCCTTGCGCTGCTGTCGTCCATCGGGCGCGTGGCGATCTTTGTGGCCCGGACGCTCGGCCATGTGGTCCGCCCGCCCTTCTATCCGCGTGAACTGGCCCATCAACTGCTCCATATCGGCTGGCTGTCGCTGCCGGTGGTGGGGCTGACGGCCTTGTTCACGGGCGGCGCGCTGGCGCTGCAGATCTTTGCGGGCGGATCACGTTTCAACGCCGAGGCCGTGGTGCCGCAGATCGTCGCCATCGGGATCGTGCGTGAACTGGGCCCGGTTCTGGGCGGCCTGATGGTGGCGGGCCGCGTTGCATCGGCGATCGCGGCCGAGATCGGCACCATGAAGGTGACCGAACAGATCGACGCGCTGGTCACCCTGTCCACCAACCCGATGAAATATCTGACCGTGCCGCGCGTGGTCGCCGCGACCGTGTCGCTGCCCATCCTCGTGGCCGTGGGCGACGCGATCGGCATCTTCGGCGGCTACCTCGTTTCGACCACGCGGCTGGGCTTCAACGAGATCGCCTATATCCAGAACACCACCGATTTTCTCGAGGTCTGGGACGTCACATCGGGCCTGATCAAGGGGGCCGTGTTCGGCTTTCTGGTGGCCATCATGGGCTGCTACCACGGAATGAAGTCGGGCAAGGGCGCGCGCGGCGTGGGCCGGGCCACCACCAATGCCGTGGTCTCGGCCTCGATCCTGATCCTGGCTGCGAATTACCTTCTGACAGAACTGTTCTTCAACGCATGATCGAGCTTCGCGACGTTCATAAGGCCTTCGGACGCAAACAGGTTCTCAGGGGCCTGACCCTTGGCGTGGCCCAGGGCGAAAGCTGCGTCATCATCGGCGGATCGGGTACGGGGAAATCGGTGTGCCTGAAATGCATCCTTGGCCTTGTGCGCCCGGACAGTGGGCAGATCACCGTGGGGGGGCAGGATGTGACGCAAGGCGACCGCGACGCCTTTCTGGCGCGGTTCGGCATGCTGTTTCAGGGCGGTGCGCTGTTCGATTCGATGCCGGTCTGGCAAAACGTCGCCTTTCGCCTGATGCGCGGCGAGGGCAAGCGCCCCAAGGCCGAGGCCCGCGAGATCGCGCTGGACAAACTGCGCCGCGTGGGCCTGACCGGGGATGTGGCCGAGCTTTATCCTTCCGAGCTTTCGGGCGGCATGCAAAAACGCGTCAGCCTTGCGCGCGCCATCGCCGCCAATCCCGAGATCATCTTTTTCGATGAACCGACAACCGGCCTCGACCCGATCATGTCGGGCGTGATCAACGACCTGATCCGCGAGATCGTCACCGAGATGGGCGTCACCGCCGTGACCATCACCCATGACATGTCATCGGTCCGGGCGATCGCCGACAAGGTCGCGATGCTTCATGCCGGCAAGATCCGCTGGCATGGACCGGTGGACCAGATCGACACGGCCGATGATCCGTATTTGCGCCAATTCGTGACCGGGTCGGCCGATGGCCCGATCGAAACGGTGCGCTAGGCCATGTCAGCGCTGCTTGAATCGCACCTGGCGCTGATCTTTTCGCTGAGCGTCTTCGCGCTTGTGGGCACGTTGACGCTGGCGGGTGTCGTGCGGTGGATGACGCGGGCCAGCGGGCGCGTGGTGCATCTTGTCACCGGCCTTTGCGGTGCGGGGGCGCTGGCCTTTCTGACCCTGTCCACACTGGGCGTCGACACGGGCCTTGGCGCGCTGGCGGGGCTGGCGGCGGGCGGTCTTTCGGTGCTGTTCTGGCTGGCGGGCGCGGCGGTGGCCCGCGCGCGACCGGTCTGGGTCGACATGCTGGTGATCGTGGCGGCACTGGCCTATTTCACCGCCTATGCGCAGATGGCCGACCAGGCCGGCGGTGTGCCCCCGGTGTTTTCCGGCGTGGCCCTGGCGGCCCCCACCCAATGAGCACCATCGCCATCGTCGAAGCCATCGCCACCTTGTTGTGGTGCTATGCGGGGGTGACGTTCGTGGTCTGGGCCGGCCATCTCAGGCGCGCCTCGAGGCGCGAGCACATTCCCCATATCACCGATCTGTTGGGCAACCTGGTGCCGGCGATGATCACGCTGCTGGTGGTGGTGATCGCCGGCGCCATGATCGGGCTGCCATCGGTGGTCGTGTTGATCGCGATCCTGTTCCCGGCAGGCCTGGCCTTTGGCATGCACATGTCCCTGAACGATATCCGGCCCCAAGCGAGCTTGCGGGGCGAACTTGCCCGGATCGGCCTGGCGCTGGCCCTGGGCGCGGTCATCATCACCCTGCGCCAGATCGCCTGAGGCGGCCTTGCAATCGGCATGTGGGCGCGCCCACATGTTGGAGATGTTGCGCGCCCTGACTGCCCTCAACCTGATGCTGCTGGTCTTGTTCCCGATATCGTGGGGGGCGCCGCTGATGCGCGCCGGCCTGTTGCCGTTTTTCGGGCTGCAGGAGATCTCGATCCTGTCGGGCCTCGGCTCGCTGTGGCGGAACGGTGAATGGGCGCTGGCGGCGCTGGTGGGGCTGTTCGCGCTGGTGGCGCCGCTGGCAAAGACCATCGCGCTGGCGCTGGTGCACCTGTCCAGGGCGCCGCTGACGCTGCTGCCGGCCGCCCAGATCCTGGGCAAACTGGCGATGGCCGACATCTTCCTGATCGCCGTCTACATCACCCTGGCCAAAGGCATGGCCGTGGGCCGGGTCGAAACCGCCTGGGGCCTGTGGCTGTTCACGGCCTGTGTGCTGATGTCATTGGGGGTCAGCATCGTCACGGCCCATCTGGCCAAGTCGGGGCAGCTTCGGTAAGCGGGTGTCATGGCCAAACCCGTCACCCAGTTCGTCTGTTCCGCCTGCGGCGCCACCCACAAGAAATGGTCGGGCCGCTGCGATGCCTGCGGCGAATGGAATTCCATCACCGAAGAGGCGCCTTTGTCGACCGGCCCAAAGGGCAAGGGTCTGGGCGCCGCCAAGGGCACGCGGATGGGGCTGACCGATCTGCGCACCGAAGAAGCCCCGCCCCAGCGTCAGACCTCGGGGATCGCGGAATTCGACCGGGTTCTGGGCGGTGGCCTGGTGGCCGCATCCGCCACCCTGGTGGGAGGCGATCCGGGGATCGGGAAATCGACGCTGTTGCTGCAGGCCGCCGCCAGTTTCGCACGGGCGGGCGCCAAGGTCATCTATGTCTCGGGCGAAGAGGCGACCGCGCAGGTCCGCATGCGCGCGCAAAGACTGGGCCTGGCCGACAGCGCCGTATTGCTTGCCGCCGAAACCAACCTGCGCAACATCCTGACCACGCTCGAGGCGGAAATGCCCGATCTGGCGATCATCGATTCCGTGCAGACCATGTGGCTCGATACCGTCGAGGCCGCGCCGGGGTCGGTCAGCCAGGTGCGCGCCGCAGCCCACGAATTGACCAGTTTCGCAAAGCGGCGTGGCGTGTCGGTCATGCTGGTGGGTCATGTCACCAAGGACGGCCAGATCGCGGGCCCCCGGGTGGTCGAACACATGGTCGATACCGTGCTGTATTTCGAAGGCGAACGCGGCCACCAGTTCCGCATCCTGCGGTCGGTCAAGAACCGGTTCGGGCCCGCCGACGAGATCGGCGTATTCGAGATGACGGGCGCGGGCCTGTCCGAGGTCACCAACCCCTCGGCCCTGTTCCTGAGCGACCGCGAGGAACCCGCACCGGGCGCGGTGGTGTTTGCAGGCATGGAAGGCACGCGGCCCGTTCTGGTCGAGATCCAGGCGCTGGTCGCGCCCTCGTCGCTCAGCCAGCCGCGCCGTGCCGTCGTGGGGTGGGATGGCGGGCGGCTGTCGATGATCCTTGCCGTGCTGGAGGCGCGCGCCGGCATCAGCTTTGCCGGCCTCGATGTCTATCTGAACATCGCGGGCGGCATGCGCATATCGGAACCCGCCGCCGATCTGGCCGTGGCCGCCGCCTTGTTGAGCGCGCGCGAGGATGCGGCGCTGCCGCGCGATTGTGTGGTCTTTGGGGAACTTTCGCTGTCGGGTGCCCTGCGCCCGGTGTCGCAGGCGGAAAACCGGTTGAAAGAGGCCCAAAAACTTGGTTTCTGCTCGGCGATCGCGCCAGCGGGCTGCAAGATCTCGGACGCAAGCGGGGTCAGAGTTCAGTCCATGGCGGATTTACCCAGTTTCGTGGGCGAGGTGTTTGGGGCAGACTAGGCCTCGCTGAGACGCGCAAACGCAGGCAATAAACGGCAGAGGCTAGGGCATGGAAGGTTTCACAATCGTCGACGGGATCGTGGGTGGGGTCATCGTGATCTCGGCCATCCTTGCCTATGCGCGCGGTCTGGTGCGCGAGGTTCTTTCGATCGGTGGATGGATCCTGGCGGCAATTGTCGCGTTCATCTTTGCCCCCAACGCGATGCCGCTGATCCGCGAGATTCCGGTCTTGGGCGAATTCATCGGGGATAGCTGCGAATTGGGGATCATGGGGTCCTTTGCAGCCGTGTTTGCGGTGGCGCTTGTCGTCATTTCCCTGTTCACGCCGCTGTTGTCGACCGCCGTGCAACGGTCCGTGGTGGGCGGGGTCGATGCGGGGCTCGGGTTTCTGTTCGGTGTCGCGCGGGGGGTGTTGCTGGTGGTTGTCGCGCTGATTGCCTATGACCGTGTCGTCGGATCGGAACCGGTCGCGATGGTGTCCGACAGCCGGTCGGCCCAGGTGTTCGCGCAATTGCAGGACAACATCGAGGCGCGCATTCCCACCGACGCACCCGGCTGGATCATGTCGCGCTACGAACAGCTGACAGCGACCTGCGTGGTGGACGACGCGGCGCAGTAAGCCGCGCCGCCTATCGACGGCCCGCAGAGGTCAGCGTCAACCCCGCCAAAAGCAGGATTGCAGCGCCGCCCAGGTAGGCCCACAGGCCAAGCCGGACGAAATCCTGCGCCACCTCCCAGGTTTGCTGGACATCGCCGAAATCGATCGCAACAGGCAGGTTGAGCTGGCCGATGAACTCGTCCGCGCGCAGGTAGGCATCGACGCCCACCACCACCGGAGAGATGCCCGCCAGCGTGCACAACACCCCCGAGGCGCGGCCCATCAGCGCCAGAAGCCCGGCCAGGGCGGCGGCCCCGAAGCCACCCACGAAAACCCAGGTCTGCCACGAGGAATCCGCCCCGATCACGATCACGCCGTCGCGCGCCAGCGCCATGGGCGAGATATCGGGCCCGGCAAAGGGCAATTCCAGCCAGATCAGGGCCCAGCTTGCCGCCATTGCAAGTCCTGCCAGGAAGATGATTGCACGCATGGTTTTTTTCCTCTGCTGATTTTTTGCCCCTTGTGCAGGCTAGGGCATGCCCACGGGCCACGTCCACAGCGAAACCCCGCCGCAGCTTTGTGATCCTTTCGTGACACCGGCCGCCTGACGGCCTATGTGGAACCGAGAACCCGGTCGGAGATTCGCCTTTATGGATGCTGCCCCCTTCCACCCGTTCGATCCCGTCGATGGCGACAAGCTGCGCGAGGAATGTGGCGTGTTCGGTGTTATCGGCGTGGCCGATGCCGCCAATTTCGTGGCCCTTGGCCTGCACGCGCTGCAACATCGCGGCCAGGAGGCCGGGGGGATTGTCGCGCATGACCCCGAGGAAGGCTTCAATTCCGTCCGCCGCTTCGGCTATGTCCGCGACAACTTCACCAAGCAAAGCCTGATGGAAACCCTGCCCGGCGAACTGGCGATCGGGCACGTGCGCTATTCCACCGCCGGATCGAAGGGCAACACCGCCATCCGCGACGTGCAGCCGTTCTTTGGCGAGTTTGCCATGGGCGGTGCGGCCATCGCGCATAACGGCAACATCGTGAATGCCGACGAATTGCGCCGCGAACTGATCGAACGCGGGTCGATCTTTCAATCGTCGTCGGACAGTGAATGCATCATTCACCTGATGGCGCGCTCGCTGCAGAAAAACATCCCCGAACGCATGAAGGATGCGCTGCGACGGGTCGAAGGGGCGTTCTCCATCGTCGCGATGACCCGGACCAAGCTGATCGGCGTGCGCGATGCGCTGGGTGTGCGCCCCCTGGTTCTGGGCAAGGTCGGTGATGGCTATGCCCTGTCCTCGGAAACCTGCGCGCTGGATATCATCGGCGCCGACTACGTGCGCGAGATCGAGCCGGGCGAGATGGTCGTCATCACCCCCAAGGGCATCGAAAGCTACAAACCCTTTGAACAGCGCAAGTCACGGTTCTGCATTTTCGAGCATGTGTATTTCAGCCGCCCCGACAGCATCATCGGCGGCCGGTCGGTCTATGAGACCCGTCGTCAGATCGGCGTGGAACTGGCGCGCGAGGCCCCTGTCGATGCCGACCTGGTCTGCCCCGTCCCCGATTCAGGGACGCCCGCGGCGATCGGCTATAGCCAGGAAAGCGGCATTCCCTACGCGATGGGGATCATCCGCAACCAGTATATGGGCCGCACCTTCATCGAGCCGACCGAGCAGATCCGCAACATGGGCGTGCGCCTGAAACTGAACGTCAACCGGGCGCTGATCAAAGGCAAGCGGGTGATCTTGGTCGACGACAGCGTGGTGCGCGGCACCACAAGCCGCAAGATCAAGGAAATGATCCTGGATGCCGGCGCGGCCGAAGTGCATTTCCGCATCGCCAGCCCGCCCACCGCCTGGCCCTGTTTTTACGGGGTCGATACGCCCGAGCGCGAAAAACTCCTGGCGGCCACCATGACCGAGGACGAGATGCGCCATCACCTGGGCGTGGCCTCGCTCCGCTTCGTGACGCTGGACGGGCTTTACCGCGCCGTGGGCGTGGCCGCGGGCCGCGATCCGAATGCACCGGCCTATTGCGATGCGTGTTTTTCCGGGGACTATCCCGTGCGCCCCACCGACCAGGTGGCCAAAGGGTTCAAGATGGTGGAAGCCGCAGAGTGATCGGCCTTTTCAAGCGTATCAAGGGCGCGCCAAAACCTCTGCCGGAGGACGAACTTGCGCGCCGGTTGACCGCACCGGGCTACAGGTGCGCATGCTGTGACGAGGTGGTGGACGCGGCCTATGCAGTGCGCCTGCGCGCCCCGTTCGGATGGCCCGACCCGCCCGCCCCCGAACCCGACAGCGCGCTTGAGGGT
>CAYWTM010000067.1:0-18569 GCA_964460185.1 uncultured Roseicyclus sp.
ATTGCTTCGCCGGGTGATATCGCGCCCACGGCGGCCGTGGCCTTCACGATCAACCATATCGCGGCGGTGTTCTTGCCGGCGGGGCTTGGGTACTTGTGGCTGACCTCGCCCACGACCGTGTTCTTCCTCGCCGCCGGCATGGCGATGGTATCGCTTGGCCTGTCCCTGCTTGTGCCGCGCCATCCGGTGCCGGGAAACGAAACGCGCCTGTCGCGCCCTGTGCCGCAGGCCGCCGAATAGGTTCGTCAAGCTGACCGCGTCGATTGCATTGCCCGATCGAAGGCGCTACCGCTCCGCAACTGTCAGTTGCCCGGAGCCTTCCCATGACCACCTGGACCGCCCTTACCACCCTGCCGCAAAAAGTGCGGGCCGAAGCGCTTGGCCTTGCCCTCGAAGATCTGGAGCCCGAACCCACCGGCGTCGGCGTCTTCGAGATGGAGGATGGATCCGGCCTGTGGGAGGTCGGCGGCTTTTTCACCGATGCCCCCGATGAAATCGCGCTGGCGATCCTGGCGGCGGCCCATGGTGCCAAGCCGTTCACGGTTTCTGAACTGCCGGAAACCGATTGGGTTGCCCATGTGCGGCGTGAACTGCATCCGGTCGATGCCGGGCGGTTTTTCGTCTACGGTTCCCATGACGCCGACAAGCTTCCCGAGGGGCGGATCGGCCTGTTGATCGAGGCCGCGATGGCATTCGGAACCGGGCACCACGGCACGACGCAGGGTTGTTTGGAAGCCATGGACAAACTGTTGACGGATGGTTTCAGGCCCCGGAACGTGGCCGATATCGGGTGCGGAACGGCGGTTCTGGCGATCGCGGCCGCAAAGGTTCTGGAGGGCGATTTCATTGCCTCCGACATCGATGAGGTCGCCGTCGAAGTGGCACTTGTGAATGCACAGGCCAACGGCGTGGGCGGGCGTATCGCCTGTGTTGAAGCCGCAGGGTTCGAACACCCGGAACTGGCCAAAAAGGCGCCCTATGACCTTGTTTTTGCTAATATTCTAAAGGGCCCGCTGATCGATCTTGCGCCTTCTGTCGCCGCGCATATGGCCAAGGATGGCAGGGTTATTCTGTCGGGCATCCTGAACCCGCAGGCCGAAGAGGTCGTGACCGCCTATGAGGCGCAGGGCCTGACGCTTCAGGATCGTCTTGTCCGGGGAGAATGGACGACGTTAACCATGATGGCCTAGGCCCCCTCAAAAAGGCCCCAATTTGCTCGCAATTGGCCATAATTTTTGCTAAATTCGGAATGTGGGGGCGATTCAACGATTTTGAGTTGCCAGATGAATCAGGACTATCCGAACTTTCAATCTCGCGTTCAGCGGATCGATCGTGCCCGGCGCAATCGCGTCGAAGGTGAGTTCGTTCTGCAGTCGAACGGCTTGCTTGTGCCCAAGACCCGGCGCTTGCGTTTTCGCTTTCCGCTGCGTGGCCTTTTGACCGCTTTCGTCGCCGCAATCGCGGTAAAGGCGTATCTGATCTGGTTCTTGGGACTGGATCTTTACCAGGCAGAGGTGTTGGAGCTGCTGACCGGCACAAGCTTTGAACAGGTCGCGGGCCGTATTCTGTTGCCCGATCACCTGACGATGTGGGTTGTCGGCCAGTATGACTGGATCGCGGCGCAGATTGCAGCCTTCCAGAACACCGTTCCGGCGGAGGCAGGCTAGGAACCCATTCCAGAGGCCTCTGCACAACCGCTCAAAGTAAAAGGGCGCCCACGGTATCCTCCGGGGCGCCCTTTTGCATTTGGGATAAGGGTGCGTGAAATCAGCGGCGCGAGTAGGTTCCGGTTGCGATATCGTCGATATCGCCACGGACCAGGCCCAGATCGTCCAGTTCACGGTCGCTCAACTGCGACAGGCCCTTGCGGGTAACGCGTGCGTCGTTCCATGCGGCGATCATGCCGACGACATCGGCAAGAACACGAGAAGCGCTGAAGCCGGCGCCAACGGGGCGGTTGGTGATGATGGCCATCGGTGTAATCCTTTCCGATCGTCGGTTGATGGGCACGGGAAACATGTCCCGCGGATGAACGGCATCTAAAGTTCACATATCCCCCGAACAAGCCGATTTTTTGCATGGGTCCCATGCATTTTCTGCATGTCGCAATGTCGCCATAAACCACCAGAATATCTAGGAAAAATGGATGTTGTCGGTGTCGTTTTCAGCATCTGATGAGGCGGAAATGATCGCCGCGCCACGGGTGGTGTCCAAACACGACATTTCGGTCGCTGAATTCGACGATGGCTAGGCAATGTTCCTGCTTCGTGCTAGTGGTGCAGAAAGGTCGCAAAAAGCGGCCATCGATGCAGTATGGATGGGGCGAGGTCGGGCGGCATGCGGATTATCGGAATCGATCCGGGGCTCAGATGTCTCGGTTGGGGCGTGATCGAGGCCGATGGCCCCCGGTTGCGGCATGTCGCGAATGGTCAATGCAAAAGCGGAACAGGCGACCTGGCCACTCGGCTTTTGGCGCTTCACGTCCAACTGACTGCGGTCATGCAGGCCCACAGGCCGGACATGGCTGCCGTTGAACAGACCTTCGTCAATCGTGACGGGGCAGGGACCCTGAAATTGGGCCAGGCGCGCGGGATCGCGATGCTGGTTCCGGCACAGGCGGGGCTGCCTGTTGCCGAATATGCACCCAATGCCGTGAAGAAGGCCGTCGTGGGCGTGGGGCATGCCGAAAAGGTGCAGATCGACCACATGGTGCGCCTGCAGCTGCCCGGCTGCAATCCTGTCGGGGCGGATGCGGCCGATGCGCTGGCCATCGCCATCTGTCATGCCTTCCATGCCCAAAGTGCTGGACGCCTCGCCGCTGCCATCGGGGCCGCATCATGATCGGCAAACTGACAGGGCGCGTGGACTACCGCGCCGCCGATCATGTCCTGCTGGATGTGGGCGGGGTCGGCTACACCGTCCATTGTTCCGAGCGCACGCTGGCGGCGCTGCCGGGCGCGGGCGAAATGGCCGCGCTGTATACCGAATTGCTCGTGCGCGAGGATCTGTTGCAACTCTTCGGGTTCCCGACGCCCTATGAACGCGAATGGCACCGCCTGCTGGTGTCCGTGCAGGGCATCGGGGCAAAGGCCTCCATGGCGATCCTCGGCACGCTCGGGCCGGACGGCATCGCGCGCGCCATCGCAATCGGCGATTGGGGGGCGGTCAAGGCGGCACCCGGGGTCGGTCCCAAGATCGCGCAGCGCGTTGTCAACGAGCTCAAGGACAAGGCGCCCGGCATCATGGCGCTGGGCGGCACGGTTCATCAGGCCCTCGGTGATGCGCCGGTTGATCTGGTCGACACCACAGAACCCGCCCGCACCCCGCGTCCCGCCAGCAGTGCCCCTGCGCAGGCCGAGGCCCTGTCCGCGCTGCAAAACCTCGGATACGCGCCATCGGATGCCGCGCGCGCCGTGGCCGAGGCCGCCGGTGCAGATACAGATCCCGATACCGCAACCCTGATCCGTGCGGCCCTGCGGCTGCTGGCGCCCAAGGATTGATGGGATGGCGCGCGCAGCTGATACTGGCAGAACCGCGCAGCGTGCTGCATAGATGACCGCGATGACAGAACCCGACCCGACCCTTCGCCCTGATCCGCTGCCCGGGGATACCGACCGCGCGCTCAGGCCCCAGGCGCTGACCGATTTCATCGGGCAGGCCGAGGCGCGCGCGAACCTCGGCGTGTTCATCGAAAGTGCCCGCAGGCGGGGCGAGGCGATGGATCACGTGCTGTTCCACGGCCCGCCCGGTCTGGGCAAGACCACGCTGGCGCAGATCATGGCGCGCGAGTTGGGTGTCAATTTCCGCATGACCTCGGGCCCGGTTCTGGCCAAGGCGGGGGACCTGGCCGCGATCCTGACCAACCTGGAGGCGCGCGACGTCCTGTTCATCGATGAGATCCACCGCCTGAACCCCGCCGTGGAAGAGGTGCTTTACCCCGCGCTTGAGGATTTCGAGCTGGACCTGGTGATCGGCGAAGGCCCCGCCGCGCGCACGGTGCGGATCGAATTGCAACCCTTCACGCTGGTCGGCGCGACCACGCGCCTGGGCCTGCTGACTACACCGCTGCGCGACCGGTTCGGCATACCCACGCGCCTGACCTTCTACAACGCGGAGGAACTGACCCGCATCGTGGATCGCGGCGCGCGCCTGTCCGGGATCGATGCCGACCCCCAAGGCACCCGTGAAATCGCCAGCCGGGCGCGCGGCACACCGCGCATCGCGGGGCGGCTCTTGCGCCGCGTGATCGATTTCGCCCTGGTCGAAGGCGACGGCCGGCTCACGCGCGAGATTGCCGATAGCGCCCTGACACGCCTTGGCGTGGATCATCTGGGCCTTGATTCCGCCGATCGGCGCTATCTGGGCCTCATGGCCGAAAACTATGGTGGCGGGCCGGTCGGGGTCGAAACCCTGTCCGCCGCGCTGAGCGAAAGCCGGGATTCGATCGAAGAGGTGATCGAGCCGTTCTTGCTGCAACAGGGCCTGATCGCGCGCACCCCGCGCGGCCGGATGCTGGCCAGCAAGGGATGGGCGCATCTGGGCCTGCCCATGCCGTCGAAACCCGATCAGGGCGATCTGTTCTAAAGAGGTGGGGCATGCGCAAGCTGATTGCACTGGTGCTTGTCGTCATGGCGGCCCTGCCCGCGCGGGCGGAGGTCGAGATCGGTTTTTACGATCAGATCACCACCCGGTTCGGCACCGTCGAGGTCCGGGGCGGCTGGGGGGGCGAACGGCTCTACTGGAACGCTCAGCAGATCGCGGGACTGGATCAGGGCGTCTTGTCCATCGCTGGGGCCTGGGGCCGGGCCGAGGAAGCCTTCGATTGGGTCCTCGTGACCCATTTCGCGGGCGGCAATGCCTGCGACCCGCCGTTTCATGCCATTATGGTCTCGGCGCAAGGTGTCGCCGTCAGCCCGCCGATGGGGGGGTGCGTGTGGCCCTTGCTGGATCTCAGGGTGGGTCCGGGCCGGATCGCGCTGGACCTGCCGCATTCCGACCTGGCCATCGACCGGCAAACCTATGAATGGGATGGGGCGACACTGACGCAGGCCCTGGTGCGACAGGCGCCCGCCGCGCGGGTTCCGGGCGCAGGCCCGGATGTGACGCGGTGGATCGGCACCCATCCCCATGACGTCTTTGCCGATCCCGGGGAACGGGCGCGTCTGGCCACCGTGATGCCCGAGACGCGCATCGCCGAACTGGCCACGTCGGTCAGCGTCGCCAACCCGGCGACACGCGCGGGCGATTGGGTCATCGGGCAAGGCTGCTATCCCCATGCCTGCAATCTGCAACGCGGTCTGTGGGCCCTGCGAATATCGGACGGCGCTGTGGGCGCGGCTATCTTGTATCGTGACCGGCCGGCGGACCTTTACGGGTTCGCGCAATTCGATCCGACTCTCAGCGCGGCCATTGCAGCCCACCGGCCCTGACCGTAGAACGCGGCCCATGTCGGATGATGCCATGTCCATGTTGTCCCCCCGGGAGGTTGAGGCGTTGTTTACCCGCGCGGACGGGCAATACCTGTTCGCGCGATGGGGGCGCCCCATCGCGCCCGTGGTTTTCGGGGTCGAAGAGGCGACCGTGTCGACCCTGAAAGGCGCGATCGAGGCTGTTGTCGCTCTGGCCGGTCACCAGATGGCCGAGACCGACCCGGAACTGGGTGCCAACCTGATGATCTTTTTCATCCGGGACTGGGCCGAGCTGACGCAGACACCAAATCTCGACCGCCTGATCCCCGATCTGGCGCAAACCGTGGCGCGGCTGCAGGATTTGGACGCCAACCAGTACCGGTCCTTCCGGTTCGACGCCGACGGCGGGATCAAGGCGGGCTTTGTCTTTGTGCGCATGGACACGGCTCTGGCACAGGTCCCCGCGGAAACCATCGCGCTGTCGCAAGTCGTGCAGACCATCGTTCTGTGGTCCGATACGGCGTTTTTGGGCGCATCGCCGCTTGCGGTGCTGAAACAGGGTGGCCCCGCTGTCCTGAAGCCGCAGATCGCCGATCTGATCCGCGCGGCCTACGACCCCGTGTTGCCGGTGGCGGCGACCGATGCGGCCCATGCGTTGCGCCTGGCCGCGCGGCTTGGCCGGATGCAGGCCTGACCCGGCACGCGATCTTGCGGCGATCCGCTTGGCCCGCTACCCATGGATCACCCTATACCGGTGCGCCCATGCAACACAGCTTTCCCATCCGCGTCTATTACGAAGACACCGATCTGGCCGGGATCGTCTACTACGCCAACTACTTGCGCTTCATCGAACGGGCGCGGTCGGAAATGGTTCGAAGCGCGGGTATCGACCAATCCGCCATGAAGGCCGCGGGCCTCGTCTTTGCCGTCCGCCGGGTCGAAGCCGACTACCTGAGCCCCGCGAAATACGACGACCTGATCGAGGTGCGCACCCGTCTGACCAACATGAAAGGCGCGTCTTTCGACATGCCGCAAGAGGTCTGGCGGGGCGAGACATTGCTGTTTCGGGCGCTGGTCCGGGTCGTGGTTCTGAACGAAGCCGGCCGCGCGACCCGTCTTCCGGCGGATATTCGCGCAAAAATTGCAACGCTCACGGCGGATGTCAGTCAGTGACAGAGAAGTGTTCGCATTCCCCCTTTTTTACTGATAAACTCATCCCTTAATGAGGCGCAACAAACCGCGCCCGTGTTGATTGAGGTCGGGGCAGAGGGAAGATTTACCACCCATGGAAACCGAAACGCTTGGCTTGGCGCAAGAGGCGGATTTCACGCTGATCGCGCTCTTCTTCCGTGCATCCATAACCGTGCAGCTTGTGATGATCGCGCTGATCGTGGCGTCGATCTGGGTCTGGGCGATCACCTTTTCCAAGGTCGCGATGTTTCGGCGTGCGCGCGCGAACACGGCGGCGTTCGACGCCGCCTTCTGGTCGGGCGAGCCGCTGGACGAGTTGTATGACAGCGTGGCCGACGCCCCCAAGAGCGCGTCTGAACGCGTGTTCGTGGCCGGCATGACCGAATGGCGGCGATCCCTGCGCGACGATGGCGCGTTGATCCCCGGCGTGCAGCAGCGCGTGGACCGGTCCATGGATGTGGCCATCGCCCGCGAAAGCGAACGGCTGAGCAACGGGTTGAATTTCCTGGCGACCACCGGGGCGACCGCGCCCTTCGTCGGCCTGTTCGGCACCGTCTGGGGCATCATGAGGTCGTTTCAGGAAATCGCCATATCGGGCAACACCTCGCTTGCGGTCGTGGCGCCGGGGATTGCCGAGGCGCTTCTGGCGACCGGCCTGGGCCTTCTGGCCGCGATTCCCGCCGTCATCTGCTACAACAAACTGAACGCCGATGCCGATAGCCTGATCCAGGGCTACGAAGGCTTTGCGGACGAGTTTTCCACCCTTCTGTCGCGGCAGCTCGACTGATGGGGGCGTCCATCGCGAAAAGCAGCGGTGCGCGTCGCCGGGGCAGGGGACGTCGCACCGGCGGCACCATGTCCGAGATCAACGTCACGCCCTTTGTGGACGTGATGTTGTGCCTGCTGATCATCTTCATGGTGTCGGCCCCGCTGATGACCGTGGGGGTGCCCATCGACCTGCCCGACACCTCGGCCGAGGCGCTGCCATCCGAGGACGAAGAGCCGCTGACCGTGACCATGGCACCCGATGGCGCGGTGATGATCCAGACCACGCCCGTGCCACTGGAAGAACTGATCACGCGGCTTGAGGCGATCGCGGGCGAGCGCGACAGCACGCGCATCTTCCTGCGCGCCGATGGTGGCATCCCCTACGAGGATGTCATGCGGGTGATGGGGGCGTTGAACGCCGGCGGGTTCCGCGAGATCGGCCTGGTGACCGACGCGGGCGGCCCGCGCCTTGACGGGCCCGGAGAGTGAGGGAGTGCTGAGGCCATGCGCCGGTCGCTCTATGCATCCACGGCGATCCATGCCGCGATCCTTCTCTGGGTTGCGATCGGCGGGTCCTTGTTTCGGGCCAACCCTGATACAGAGTTCGAGATAACCGGCGTGACGATCCTGTCCACCGCGGAATTCGAGGCGCTGACCACCGGTCAGGTGCCCACCCCGGTGGTGTTGGATACCCCGCCCGCGCCGCAGGTGACCGAAGAGGCCGCAGCCCCCGAGGCCCCCGCCGCCGAAACGGCCCCGGCCGAAGCGGCCCCGCCCGAACCCACGCCCGAGCCGCAGGTCGACACCGCGCCGGAACCAAGCCCGCCTGCGCCACAGGCCGAGGTGACCGATACCATCGCCCCCCCGGCACCGCCCTCGGGCGATCCGGATCTGCCCGTCACATCCACGCCGACCCCGCGTGAGGCCCCCCGCATCGCGCCATTGCCCGCACCTGCACCCGAGCCCGACGTCGAAACCGCGCCGGAGGTGATCGAACAGGCCACGGCCCCCGCAACCTCCGAAACCCCGGTCGAGGCGCAGCCCGAAACCGCGCCCGAGGAAGCCACGACCGAGATCGTGACCGAGGCCGAAGACCCGTCGGGCGGTCCGCTTGGCCCGGTGGCGTCGGTCCGGCCAACGGCCCGTCCGAACCGGCCGGCCCCCGTCGAGGCCGTGGCCGATACGCCCGCGCCGGCCGCCCCCGCCGCAGACTCCATCGCCGATGCGGTTGCAGCCGCTGTTGCCGATGCCGTCACGACCCCGTCACCGGCGGCCACGCCCTCGGGCCCGCCCCTGTCGACCGCCGCGCGCGATGGCTTTCGCATCGCGGTGCAGGGGTGCTGGAACGTGGGCTCGTTGTCGAACGAGGCACAACAAACGACGGTTGTGGTAGGCTTCGACATGACCCGCGACGGCCGCCCCGACAGCGCCAGCCTGCGCCTGATTGAATTCACCGGCGGCTCCGACACCGCCGCGCAGCAGGCCTACGAGGCCGCCCGCCGCGCGATCTTGCGCTGCGGGGCCAACGGGTATGACCTGCCCGAGGAAAGCTATGATCACTGGGACCAGGTCGAACTGGTCTTCAACCCCAACGGGATGCGGCTGAGATGACCCGGCGCGCGCCCACCCTTTCGACCCAAACCGGCCCACAGTGGCAGGAGGTGTACCCATGTTGACCCGTCGTACCCTGATGATCACCGCCCCCGCCTTCGCGGCGGCCACGGCCCTGCCCGGATTTGCCTTTGCGCAAAACGGCCCGCTCAGGCTCGAAATCACCGAAGGCGTGATCGAACCGCTGCCCTTCGCGATCCCGACCTTCATCGCCCAGAACGGTGGCGCTGCCGATGCGGCGGCCGACATCACACGTGTCATCGCGGCGGATCTGCGCGGCACCGGCCTGTTCCGGCAGATCCCCGACAGCGCGCATATCTCGACCGTCACCAATTTCGACGCGCCCATCCAGTACAATGACTGGCAGGCGATCAACGCCCAGGCCCTGATCGTGGGCTCGGTGCAGGAAACCGGCGGCCAGCTGATCGTTCAGTTCCGCCTGTTCGACGTGTTCTCGCAGCAGCCGCTTGGCGAGGGACTGCAATTCGTGGGTCCCCCCGAAGGCTGGCGGCGCATGGCGCACCGCGTGGCCGATCAGGTCTATCAGCGGATCACCGGCGAGGGAGGCTATTTCGACACGCGCGTGGTGTTCATCCACGAGGAAGGCCCCAAGAATGCCCGCCTGAAGCGGCTCGCGATCATGGATTACGACGGGGCGAATGTCCAATACCTGACCGACAGCCGTGCACTGGTGCTGGCCCCCCGGTTCAGCCCGCAAGGGGACCGTATTCTCTATACCAGTTACGAATCCGGCCAGCCGCAGGTCTACCTGATGGATGTGGCGACCGTGCAGCGCCGCCCGCTCGAGGCCATTCCCGGCGGCAACATGACGTTCTCGCCGCGCTTTTCGCCCGATGGCGCCAGCGTGGTGTTCTCGCTCGAACAGGGCGGCAACAGCGATATCTATTCGCTGGATCTGGCCAGCGGCACCCGCACGCAACTGACCAATGCGCCGTCGATCGAAACGGCGCCGTCCTTCAGCCCCGATGGCAGCCAGATCGTCTTCGAATCCGACCGTTCGGGAAATCAGCAGATCTACGTGATGTCCTCCAACGGCGGGCAGGCCACACGGGTCAGCCAGGGCACCGGGCGTTACGGCACACCCGTCTGGTCGCCGCGTGGCGACTACATCGCCTTCACCAAGCAAGAGGCGGGTCGCTTTCACATCGGGGTCATGCGCACCAACGGCACCGAGGAACGTCTGCTGACGGCCTCTTTCCTCGATGAGGGCCCGACATGGGCCCCGAATGGCCGTGTTTTGATGTTCACCCGTGAAACCGCAGGGGCCGATGGCGCGCCTGCGGTCTATTCTGTCGATATCTCGGGGCGGAACCTGCAACGGGTGGCGACACCCGGAATGGCGTCCGACCCCGCGTGGTCACCCCTTCTGCCATAGGGCGCGCTGTCAGCCCAAACCGCCAAGTCGCATGGACGGCGCACCGCGCCCCATGTTAATGAAACAAAAAGCCAAAGGATACGTGATCCCATGACGATGCGTCTTCGTACTTCCGCCCTTCTTCTGACCGCCGTGTTGGCCCTTGGCGCCTGTGCCCAGGGTGGCATGCGCGGCAATGACGTTGACCTGAACGCCGCCAACAGCGGTCTCGGGTCGGCCTCGGACCCGTCCAGCCCGGCCTATTTCAACCAGACAATCGGCGACCGCGTCTTGTTCGAGGTCGATCAATCGAGCCTGACCGCCGCCGCGCAAAGCGTGTTGAGCCAGCAGGCAACATGGCTGTTGTCGAACCCCGAATATTCGGCCCTGATCGAAGGCCATGCCGATGAGCAGGGCACGCGGGAATACAACCTTGCCCTTGGCGCCCGCCGTGCGGCCGCCGTGCGTGATTACCTGTCATCGCAGGGCGTGCCCGACAGCCGCCTGCGCACCATCAGCTATGGCAAGGAACGCCCGCTCGAGATCTGTTCGGCCGAAGCCTGCTACCAGCAGAACCGCCGCGCGGTGACGGTGGTGTCCGCCGGGTTGGGGGCCTGATCCTATGCGCCGCGCCCTGATCCTTGCCCTTTGCATTGGCCTGACCGCGCCCATGGCGATGGCGCAGGACAGGGCGCAGACGCTGGCCGATATCCGGCAGGAATTGTCGGTGCTTTTCGTTGAACTTCAACGCTTGCGCGGCGAGTTGAACACCACCACAGGGGCCTCCGGCAGCGGCGGCTCGGGATCGGTCCTCAACCGGGTCGATGCCATCGAATCCGAACTGCGCCGTCTGACCGGCCTGACAGAACAGTTGCAGATCAACGTGGACCGGATCGTCATCGACGGCACCAACCGCATCGGCGATCTCGAGTTTCGCCTGTGCGAGCTGGAAACGGATTGCGACATCGGCAGCCTGGGCGACACACCCAGTCTGGGCGGGGTCGAGGTGCAGCAGGGCGGTGGCACATCTGTGCCGATCGCGCCGGCCACGCCGATCACGGGCGGCGCGAACCTGGCCGTTGCAGAGCAAAGCGATTTCGACCGCGCGCGCACAGCCTACGAGGGCGGCGATTACGGGCAGGCCGCGCAATTGTTCGAAGCCTTCACCCAGACCTATCCCGGCGGCCCGTTGAGTGCCGAGGCGCATTTCCTGCGCGGCCAGTCCGAGGCACAGCAGGCCGCGTGGTCCCGGGCCGCGCGCGCCTATCTGGACAGTTTCACCGCCGACCCCGAAGGCATCCGTGCCGCGGACGCGCTGTTGAACCTTGGCGGATCACTGGGACAGCTTGGGCAGGTCGACGAGGCCTGCATCACCCTGTCCGAGGTTGGCGCGCGGTTCCCGGGCAACCCTGCGGTGGCGCAGGCCGAGGCCACCCGCGTGCAACTTGGCTGTTCGTGACGCCACCCCCCGACGACACGCTTGAGGCGCGCTTTGCTGCCCGGATGGGGCAGCTGCTTGGCCCTGATTTTCCCAAGGCGATCGGTGTTGCCGTGTCCGGCGGCGGAGACAGCATGGCCTTGCTTGCGCTGGCGCATGGATGGGCACGCGATTGGGGCGTCTCGCTGCTTGTGGCGACGGTCGATCATGGCCTGCGCGCCGCCAGCGCGGCCGAAGCGGCCATGGTGGCCCGCGAATGCGCGGCCCTTGGCCATCCCCACGCCACGCTCAACTGGACATGGGACGGCACCGGAAACCTGCAAGATGCCGCCCGCCGCGCGCGGCTTGACCTGATCGGGGCGTGGCGGGGCGCAGTGGACCACGTCTTGTTCGGGCACACGCTGGATGACCTGGCCGAAACCTTTCTGATGCGGCTGGCGCGCGGGTCCGGCGTCGAGGGGCTTTCGGCGATGGATGACAAAAGACAGGTTCCCGAGGGCTTCTGGCAGGTGCGCCCCTTGCTGGGGGAAACCCGCGCTGATCTGCGCCACTATGCCGATATTCTGAAACTGCCCTATGTCGACGACCCATCGAATGACGATCCCCGGTTCGATCGGGTCAAGGCGCGCGTCGCGCTCGGGTCGTTGGCGCCGCTTGGTCTGACGCGCCGGACCCTCGTCGAAACTGCAGGCCGCATGTCGCGCGCGGGCGTTGCCCTCAGGGCGCGGGCGGCGGATGTGGCCGCGCGGATCATGGCCCCGTCACCTGCCGCAACGGGACACATTCTTTTCGTGCGCGACGGCTTTGCCGGTGTGGAGCGTGACACGCAGCTGCGTCTTTTGGCGGGTGCGCTGCAATATGTCTCGGCCGCGCCCTACCGCCCCCGTGCGGCCCCTCTCGAAGCTCTCCTGGACCGTGTGCTGGGCGGGGCCGGTGGCACCCTGCATGGCGCACAGATCAGGGTGGAACGCGAAAATTTCCGGATTTTCCGTGAATACCAGGCGGTGCGCGACCTGATGACGCCGTCCGGGGCCGCATATCCGTGGGATCGGGCCTGGCGCCTGTCCGGGGCCGCGATCGACGGGCTGAGTGTTCGTGCGCTTGGCCCTGATGGATGGGCGCAAATCACGGAAAGAAAAGAGAAAATACTACCATATGACAGTGCCCTGTCGCTGCCGGCGGTGTTCGAGGGTGCGCGTCTGGTTGCCTGTCGGGCGCTCGATTTCGGCCCGGTCCATACCGTCAGCCATCTTTACCCGCCCTCGGGGTTCATCGCATTTGTGCAAACGCGTTGAACTCGCCGTCCTATAGCTTATCTTAACACCAACCGTTTGCGGCGCCTTCCCTCCGCAAAACGATCTTTCGGAGGAGACTTCACTTTGGGTAACGCGAGAAACGTCGCATTCTGGGTCATTCTGTTTTTGCTGATCCTGGCCTTGTTCAACCTGTTTTCGGGTGGCCAGAGCCAGGTGAACCAGCGCAATGTGCCCTATTCCGATTTCGTCCGGCAGGTCGAGAACGGGTCGGTTTCGACGGCCACGCTGGATGGCGAAAACGTCCAGTTCACGACTTCGGACGGCACCTATTCCACGATCGCGCCAAGCGACGCGAACACCACCGAAACGCTGTTGGCCAATGACGTGCGCATCGACGCCACGCCGCAGGAACAGTCGGGCTTCCTCAGCGTGTTGTCCTTGTGGCTGCCGGTGCTGGTGCTGATCGGTATCTGGATCTTCTTCATGAACCGGATGCAGGGCGGCGGGCGCGGCGGCGCGATGGGCTTTGGCAAGTCCAAGGCCAAACTGCTGACCGAGAAACATGGCCGCGTGACCTTTGATGACGTGGCCGGCATCGACGAGGCCAAGGAAGAGCTTGAGGAAATCGTGGAATTCCTGCGCAATCCGCAGAAATTCAGCCGTCTTGGCGGCAAGATCCCCAAGGGTGCGCTGCTGGTCGGCCCTCCGGGCACCGGTAAGACGCTGCTGGCGCGCGCCATCGCGGGCGAGGCGGGCGTGCCGTTCTTCACCATCTCGGGCTCCGACTTCGTCGAGATGTTCGTGGGTGTGGGCGCGTCCCGCGTGCGCGACATGTTCGAACAGGCGAAAAAGAACGCGCCTTGCATCGTCTTCATCGACGAGATCGACGCCGTGGGCCGGTCGCGTGGCGTGGGTTATGGCGGCGGCAATGACGAACGCGAACAGACGCTGAACCAGTTGCTCGTCGAGATGGACGGGTTCGAGGCGAACGAGGGGATCATCATCGTCGCGGCGACCAACCGGCCCGACGTGCTTGACCCCGCGCTGTTGCGCCCCGGCCGCTTCGACCGCCAGGTGCAGGTGCCCAACCCCGACATCAAGGGCCGTGAGCGCATCCTGGGCGTGCATGCCCGCAAGGTGCCGCTGGGCCCCGATGTCGACCTGCGGATCATCGCGCGCGGCACGCCCGGATTTTCAGGCGCCGATCTGGCCAACCTCGTGAACGAGGCGGCCCTGATGGCGGCACGGATAAACCGGCGTTTCGTGACGATGGAAGACTTCGAAAGCGCCAAGGACAAGGTCATGATGGGCGCCGAACGCCGGTCCATGGTCATGACCGAGGATGAGAAAAAGCTGACCGCCTATCACGAGGCGGGCCACGCGATCGTAGGCCTGAACGTTCCGGATCACGATCCGATCCACAAGGCCACGATCATCCCGCGTGGTCGGGCGCTTGGCCTGGTGTTGTCGCTGCCTGAACGGGATCAGCTGTCGGTCAGCTACCGCAAATACACCTCCAAGATCGCCATGGCGATGGGCGGGCGCGTGGCCGAGGAACTGATATTCGGCAAGGAATACGTCACCTCGGGCGCGGCATCCGACATTCAGCAGGTGTCCAAGATCGCCCGCGCGATGGTCACGCAATTCGGCTATGCGGAAGAGCTTGGCTATGTCGATTACGCCAATGAACAGCAATCCTACCTGGGCGCTTATGGCGGCGGCACCAACCATTCGGCTGCCACGCAGAAGATCATCGATGACAAGGTCAAGGCCCTGGTTGATGAAGGATACGACACCGCCAAGCGCATCCTGACCGAAAAGCACGATGACCTTGTGCGCCTGGCCGAAGGTCTGCTGGAATACGAGACGTTGACCGGGGGCGAGATCGCCAAGGTCATCGCGGGCGAGCCGCTGAACCGGGGCGACGACAATGACGATGTGACGCCGACGTCCGGCGGCACGCCCTCGATCACGTCGATCCCCAAGCTCAAGCCGAAATCCAAGCCGTCGGGCGATATGGAACCCGAACCTTCCGCCTGATCCGGGCGGGATGCAGAAAGAAAAACAAAAGGGCCGGGGCGTGTTGCGCTCCGGCCCTTTTGCATGGGGTCACCGGGTCTTGACGGCCCAGCCTGCTATTTCCGGGCCACGGCCCAGGCGACGATGGGGAAATTCGGATCGTTTTCCAGCGTGTCGATATCGGGATCGTATTTGGCCCATTTCTTTGCGCAATCGCGTTGCGCACTGGGCAGGTTCCCCCATTGATCGGCCTCGATCCGGTCTTCGTCGAAACCGGCTTCGATCAGCAGATTGGTCAGGCCGCGCGCCGTCCAGCGGCTGCAATCCACCGGAAAGGCATGATAGCGGACGTAGAACGGCACGCAGACATAAAACACGCCGCCCGGGTTCAACATCTTGATAACATTGCGCGTTGCCGCATAGGGCCGGTCCAGATGTTCCCAAACCTGGTCCGCGATGATCATGTCGAACTTGCGCACGCGGCGGGCAGGGCCGCGGAAGACGTCGCGGCAGATGTCGTGATCGGGAAAATGGAATTCCTCGTAGGTCTTGAACCCGAACGGTTTGCCGAATGCACCCGAGATTTCGGCGCAGCTGCGGGTTTCGGGCGACAGGGTCTTGAAGATCCGTGTCGCCTCGCGCTTGTAGGCAACTCTGTTCAGAAACGCCAATTCAACAGATCTCCCTGACGGTGAAACGGGCCGGAATACCAGTGACAAGGGCACAGTGTTTGGGCCTGTGTACGAAGTCAAGCGACCGGCACGGCACCCCGATGCACAGGGTCCGAGTGGCGGTATTTCCTTTGCAAGCGCAGGGACCAGCACCTAACCTGATCGGGCACCCCCGCCGGAGCCGCCTTGCCCATGACACTCGTTGAATTCACCCCGATTGCCGATGTTCTGGCCGCTTTGGGCGTGATGGTCACGGTGATCGTCCTTGCCTGGGAGATGCGCCAGACCCGACGCCAGACGGAACTGACGAACTGGCGAGAATTGCTCGACAAGCTTGTCGTCTACAAGGGCCTGACGCAGGATCCCGAATTTGCCGACCTGGTCGAGCGCGGGCACGCCGACTATGACGCGCTGAGCCCCGCGGACAAGCGGCGGTTCGGCATGTATCTGGAACAAGGCATCCATGTCATTGGCAACTTCGTCAAACACAACGACAGTCTTCCCCGCAAGCTGGAGGGTCTCGAAGACGCGATGACCAATTACTTCATCGAGATGCTGACCAGCCCCGGCGGGGCCGCCTGGTGGGCGCAGAACCGGCCGCTGGGTCATTTCATGCCGGGGACGTACCGCATGATCGATGGCTTTCTTGCCCGTGGACAGCAAAAGACCGACCCGAACGGCTAAAGCCGCAAGACCGGCGCGGGCTTCGGCCTCGTTCAGCCGCGCGCCATGGTCAATTTGGCCGCGGTCGGGTTACGGCATGAATTTCTTGCGGGCGTCTTCCATGGATTTCTCCAGGTCCTTCCACGCCTTTTCCATGCTGCCCTGAACGTCCTTCCAGGCTTCCATGTTGGCCTTTCCAAGCTCCTCAAGGTGCTTTTCGGCCTGCTTTCGCTGTTCGTTCATGGCCTCGATCTGTTTGATCATCTGATCCTGGCCCGCGGTGCCGGCCTCCATCATCTTGGCCTGCATCTTCTTCATTTCGTCGCCCCAGGCGTCCATCTGCGCTTTGGCCTGTGCCAAGAAATCCGTGTTGTCCGCCATCTTCCGGTCTCCTGTTTCAAGTTGGATCCATGGGAGCCTAACACGGTTTTTGCAAAAGCGCGCCAGTGATCGGACAAACATGTGGTTCCGGGTTGCGGGGGCGTAACGCTTTGCATCAGATGTCCGCGACATGATCCACGAGGTGACGATGCCCGCCCTTTTGCCGACAAATTTCATCTGCACTGTCATCTGGCTTGGCCACAATGCGGATCGTGAGGCCGCACTGGCAACGGCCCCGCTCGAGGCGATGCCGCTGACCTTTGCAGGCTACGGAGCCGAAAGCCGCGCGGGCCTGACGCGCCCGTCCGACAGCCGCGTGGTGTCGCAATACAAACGCGGCACCGAGATCCGAAACACTCGACAATTGTCGATCCTGTCGGCCGAAGACCTGTCCGCGATCGCCGCCGCCATGGGCATCGGGGCGTTGGACCCCGCACTGGTCGGGGCCTCCATGGTGGTCGAAGGCATCCCGGATTTCAGCCACATTCCCCCGTCCTCGCGCCTGCAGGACGAGGCAAGCGGCACCACCTTGACGGTAGACATGGAAAACCGCCCCTGCACCTTGCCCGCGCCCGGGATCGAGGCGCGCCATCCGGGCCGTGGAAAGGCCTTCAAGAGCGCGGCAAATCACCGGCGCGGCGTGACCGCATGGGTGGAACGGGAAGGGACGATCGCGCTTGGGGCGACGTTGCGCCTGCATATTCCCGATCAACCGGTCTGGCCGCACCTTTCCGTGGCGCGCGCCGGCAAGACACGGGCGACCTGAGCCACCCTTGCCCAAAGACACACCCACGGGCGCCGAGCGCCGCACGGCAAGCCGGTGTCCGGGCTGCGGTATGGGGTCATCCGGCACCGCGATTTCCGATCGGAAACTGTTCTTGACGTGCCTTGGGGGGAATGTGTCGCAATCTGTCCTTACCAATACCTCCGCACCCGTTATAGGCGAATGAAAGACGCCGCTACACCGGGAGGGAGCCTGGCACCCATGGCCTACAAATCCGACATCGAAATCGCTCGTGAAGCGAAAAAGCGCCCGATCCAGGAGATCGGCGACAAACTCGGCATCCCGTCCGAGGCGCTTCTGCCCTATGGCCACGACAAGGCAAAGGTCGGCCAGGATTTCATCAACAGCCTCGCGGATCGTGAAGACGGCAAGCTGATCCTTGTGACGGCCATCAACCCCACCCCGGCGGGCGAGGGAAAGACAACCACCACCGTGGGTCTGGGCGATGGTCTGAACCGGATCGGCAAGAAGGCGATGGTCTGCATCCGCGAAGCCTCGCTTGGGCCGAATTTCGGCATGAAGGGCGGGGCCGCGGGCGGCGGCTACGCGCAGGTTGTTCCGATGGAGGAAATGAACCTGCACTTCACCGGCGATTTCCACGCGATCACCAGTGCCCATTCCCTGCTGAGCGCGATGATCGACAACCACATCTACTGGGGCAACGAGCAGGAAATCGACCTGCGCCGCGTCGTCTGGCGCCGCGTTGTGGATATGAACGACCGTGCCCTTCGCGAGATCGTGTGTTCACTTGGCGGGGTGGCCAACGGCTTCCCGCGCGAGGGTGGGTTCGACATCACCGTTGCCTCCGAGGTCATGGCGATCTTGTGCCTCGCCTCTGACCTGCAGGACCTGCAAAAGCGCCTGGGCGACATGATCGTGGCCTATCGCCGCGACAGGTCCCCGGTGTTCTGCCGCGATATCAAGGCCGATGGCGCGATGACCGTCTTGCTGAAAGACGCGATGCAGCCCAACCTTGTGCAGACGCTGGAAAACAACCCCGCCTT
>CAYWTM010000068.1:0-18381 GCA_964460185.1 uncultured Roseicyclus sp.
CCAGGCGATCAGCGCCAGGATCAGAAATGCCAGCCCCAGATGCGTGGCCAACCGGTAGGACGCCACATCCAGCATGCCCGGCGCCAGCCCCGAAGAGACCATCCACCACCCGATGGCGCCTTGCGCCCCGCCCAATGCGCCCAGGAGCACCAGCCGCCCCGTCCAGCCCGGCGGGATCGCGCGCGCCGCCAGGAGCCCCACGAACCCCAGCGCCCAGACCAGCCCGATGACGCGGCCAAGCTGCCGGTGGCCCCATTCCCACCAATAGATGAACTGGAACTCAGACAGGCTCATGCCCCGGTTCTGGATCTGGTATTCCGGGATGGCCCGGTAGGCATCGAATTCCGCTTGCCAATCGGCAGCGCTCAGGGGCGGGATCGCACCCGAAAGCGGCGCCCATTCGGTGATCGCGAGGCCACTGTCGGTCAGGCGGGTCAAGCCACCCACCGCCACCATGATCACCACCAGCGCAAACAGCACCATCAACCAGGCCCGAACCCAGCGCCGCCCGCGACCCCGGTCCCGGCTCACACCCCCGGGTGTGGCTGCCGGTTTTCGGGTCTCGCTGACCTCTTCGAAGATACTGCGGGGTTTCGCCATGGCCTGCGCCTCGTCTTGCACTCTCGCGCCAGACCTATCCCGACCTACCGTCCCCTTCAAGCAAACGCGGCATTACGTCAGCGTCGCACCCCGCTCCTGGCATCTTTATCCCGGAAAATATGGCGGGGGGCGCCGCAGGCGCGGGGGCAGCGCCCCCTGCCCGGCCGATGTGCCATGGCACAAGAGCAAGGATTGCCACCGCCCGCACCGGGCCCCGCCCGGTGCCACCGCCCTCGCTGACGCAGGCCGAAGGCCGAGATGCGGGGCAGACCCGCGCTGTCAGTCCCGATCCCGGTGCCGGTCCTCGTCCGGGCCGCGACGCTCCGCCCATCGGACCATCTGGCGAAAGATCCCGTGCAAGGTCTGCACATCGGCGCGTGTCAGCGGCAACCGCGCCCACATGTGACGCAGGTTGCGGCGCATGCCCTCCGCCTTGGTCGGCGGAAAAAAGAACCCCGCCGTCTCCATGCGGTCCTCTATATGGTCGCCGAGCGCCGCGATCTCGGCGCCGGTGGCGAACTCGGTTCCCGCCATCTCCATGACCTCGGGCGCCACCTCGACACTGGCACGGCGGTATTCATAGGCACACAACAACACGCATTGCGCCAGGTTCAGCGATGGAAATTCGGGGTTCACCGGGACCGAGATGATCGCGTTGGCCCGCGCGATATCCTCGTTTTCGAGGCCCGCGCGTTCCGGACCGAACAAGATCGCCACCTTGCCGCCTCGCGCGGCGATGGCGCGGGCCTGCTGCATGGCGCGTTCCGGTGTCACCACCGGCGTGGTCATCCCGCGCGGGCGAGCAGTCGTGGCGAACACATAGGTGCTGTCGGCAATGGCCGAAGGCACGTCGTCGAACAGGCCCGCCTCGTCCAGCAGCCGCCCCGCCCCCGAGGCCAGGGCCACGGCGCGCTCATTGGGCCAGCCGTCGCGCGGGGCCACGACCCGCATCCGATCGAGCCCGAAATTCCACATCGCACGGGCCGAGGCCCCGATGTTCTCACCCATTTGCGGGCGCACAAGGACAAAACTCGGCTGGCGGATCTGATCGTCATGTTCCATGGCCGCAGCCGATAGCCGAGCCGCGTCGCCCCGTCCAGCGCCCCATTGCCGACGCGCCCGCGCCCGGCTATCACGCCAGTCACCAAACCGGAGCCGCCACCATGTCCGAGACCGAGACCGAGACCGAGACCGAACAGCCAAACCTCTATCTCGTCACCCCGCAAAGCTTTGACATCGACGCCTTCATGCCGCGTCTCGACGCGGTGATGGCGGCCGAACCCATCGCCTGCGTGCGCCTGGCGCTGGTGGCAGAGGATGAACAGGATCTGACCCGCGCCGCCGACGCCCTGCGCGAGATCACGCATGCCCGCGATGTGCCGCTGGTGATCACCGGCCATGTCGGCCTGGTCGAACGTCTGGGGCTTGACGGTGTGCATCTGACAGATGGGGCACGCTCGGTGCGCGCCGCGCGCAAGGCCCTCGGCGCGGATGCCATCATCGGCGCCTTTTGCGGAGCCTCGAACCATGACGGCATGACCGCCGGCGAAAGCGGGGCGGATTACGTGACCTTCGGCCCCCTGGCTGCAACACCGCTCAGCGATGCGCCCCTGGCCGGCCATGACCTGTTTGCCTGGTGGTCGGAGATGATCGAGGTGCCGGTGGTGGCCGAAGGCGCCCTGACACCCGCGCTGATCGCGCAATTCGCCCCGGTCACGGATTTCTTTTCGATCGGCTCCGAGATCTGGCGCGAAGACGATGCCGTGGCAGCCCTGCGCCGCCTGATCGCCCCGATCCGGTAAGCCCCGCCCGCGCCGTGGGCCCCTACGGCGACAGCCCGGATCGCACCGCGTCCTCCGCGTGGCGTGCCAATGCCTTGCGATCGGCGAAATCGGCAACCGCAACGGGGGGATGGTAGATGATCTCCACCCGTCCCTGCCTGCGCACGCTCAGGATCGACAGGATCGAGGGACCAAGCTCCATATCGCCCCACCAGCCATAGAACCGCGCATCCTGCGCGTCGGGCGCATGATAGATCAGGCTGACGGGTTGAACGTGCAGCGCGTCGCGCAGGCGGTCGGAAAAGAACGCCTCGAACAGCGTCGTCTTGAACGGCAAGACCTGCAACCCGTCGGTCGAGGTGCCCTCGGGAAAGAACAGCAACCGGTGGCCCGCGCGCAGGCGGTCTTCGAACACACGCGTCTGCGACGATGCCGCGCCGCGCCGGCGCTCGACGAAAACAGTGCCCGTTCCGCGCGCCAGCCACCCGATTCCGGGCCATCGCGCAACGTCGGATTTGGCCACGAAATACAGCCGCTTGCAGGCATTGAGAACGAAGATGTCCAGCCAGCTGACATGGTTGGCCACATAGGCCCCGGCCCCCGTCATAGGCGCGCCGCGCATCTCCAGGTTCAGCCCCAGCGCGCGGCATGCCTGGCGGCAGACGAATTGTGTAATATGCGGCGTGATCGGCCGGACAAGTCCCCAGACCGCCCGTTCGACCGGGCGCAGGATCAGCAACAGCGGGAAACCGACCACCAGCAGCGCGATGATATGCCCCCCGCGCACCACGATGAGTACGATCCCCATGGCGTCCAGTCGGTGCGGCGCGGGCGGTTTGTCCCCGTACCAGGTCGAACTCATCACGCCGCGCCCTTTTGGTAGATGGCGCGGTGCCTGGGCGACATCCGGGCCACATCCATGACAAGGCAGACATCGATGCAATTGAAGGGCCGGTCGATGAACGCCCCCTGCCCGACAAATCCGCCAAGACGCAGATACGCCTTGATCAGCGCCGGAATGGCCCGGATCGCGGCAGGCCGGTCCAGGGCTTCCTCGGCGATCATGTCCATCGCATGGTACCCTTCCGCCAGCGCGACGGGACGGATATCGGCCGGCGCAAGGTGTCGGTGAAGCAGCAAGGACAAGGGCGCGGCCAGCGGGGCGGCGTCGGTCCCGTGAAAACTGGCCACGCCGAACATGACCTCTATCTCGTGGTCGGCGATATACCGGGCCAGTCCGGACCACATGTGCATCATGGCCGTGCCGCCGCGATAATCGGAGTGCAGGCACGATCGTCCCAGTTCGAGCAGCCGCCTGCCGGACGATTTCAGCACCGACAGGTCGTATTCGTCCTCGGAATAGAACTGTCCTGCCGACCGGGCGCCCCCGTCGCGCATCAACCGGTACACGCCCACGACCTGTTCGGTGTCGGCGCGGCGGCGGTCCAGCAAGAGCAGGTGGTCGAAATAGGGATCGAACCGGTCCGCCTCCCGGCGCGCATCGTGATCGACCATCGGCCCATCGCCGCCCAGTTCGGCCACGAACACGTCGTAGCGCAGGCGTTGTGCCGCATGAAGATCAGCCTGCGTGGCCGCAAGGCGAAGCTCGAAATGGCTGTCGTCAATCTGCATGACTGCTCACTGCTCTGCCCCGACGGGCCGGGTCGACCAGCGGTTTATCAGGCTCTGTCCCGGATTCAAATCATCCGTCGGACACGCGACGGTGATACAGTCCAACCCGCTCGACGCATTAAAGTGCTGTTAACCATCGGACGTTTACAACAGGATCGCACACAGGTGAGGATTTGATGGGTCAGCTCATGAAGGCGATCACAAGCGGCACATGTCGTGCATCCAGCACGATCTTGCCCTCGTTCTCGAAATTCACCGTGATCTTTCCGCCGATATTGGATTGCACCTGCCCCAGTCCCCAATCCGGGCGCTCTGGCTGGCGCACCAGCATTCCCGGCTCAAGAATCGCGCTCATGTCGTCATGCATATCGGGTCCCCTGCCATGAATGATCAGACCTACCGTGGTGAACAGATATTGGCCGAATTGATCGGCTCTCGCCTGTGCCATGATCTGGTAAACCCGCTTGGCGCAATCGGCAATGGGGTGGAACTGGCCGAAATGACCGGCAACGTGGCCGGCGCCGAGATGGCGCTTATCCGGGACGCCGTAAACGAAGCGCAGGCCCGCATCCGGTTCTTCCGCATCGCTTTCGGGGCCGCGGGACCCCATCAGATGTTGAGCGCACGGGAGGCCCGCGTCGCCGCGTTGGACCTGCACAAGGGGACACGGCTGGCCGTCGATTGGCGGGTCGACACCGACCTTCCGCGGGTACAGGCCAAGCTAGCCTTCTTGATGATCCTGTGCGCCGAAACCGCCCTGCCGATGGGCGGGCCGCTGCGCATCGGGATCGAGGGCAATGGAACCTGGAAACTCGACGCAGACGCCGCGCGCATCCAGCTGGACGACGCGCTATGGTCGACCCTGCGTTTCGGGATGGGGGCGGCGGGACGTCCCCTGAAGCCCTCCGAGGTCCAGTTTGCAGCGCTCCACATCGCGGCCGGGGCGCTGGATCGGACGGTGAACTATGTTGGCCACGACACCGGCCTGTCCATGTCGACAAGCTAGGGCCGTGGGCCGCGCGCCCTGTCCGGGACCCGATGCAACCCGACGGTCAGGACACTTCGGCAAGTCCCGCACGGAATCGGCGCATGTTGTCCCGGTAATGAGCGGCTGATGCCAGCAAACGGGCTTGCGCGGCCTCGTCCAGGGCACGCACCACCTTGCCGGGCATCCCCATGACAAGCGATCCGTCCGGGATCTCCCTGCCCTCGGGGATCAATGCGCCGGCGCCGATCAGGCAGCCCTTGCCGATCACCGCGCCGTTCAGAACCGTTGCCCCCATCCCGATCAACGATCCATCCCCGATCTTGCAGCCGTGCAACATCGCCTTGTGGCCGATCGTGCAGTCGCGCCCGATGCTCAGCGGATAGCCCATGTCGGTGTGCAGCACGCAGTTTTCCTGCACATTGGACCCGGCCCCGATGCGGATTTCCTCGTTGTCGCCCCGGATCGTGGTGCCGAACCAGATCGACGCCCCCTCCTCCAGCACGACGCGCCCGATCACATTGGCATCGGGCGCGATCCAGGTATCTTGCGCAATCCGCGGCGCGACATCGTCCAAGGCGTAGATCATTTCTGCAACTCCTCGAATTCGGTCTGCAACCTGCGCACATGGGCCTGCAGTCCGGGTTGCTGTTCCCGGCGCAAACGTTCGGCGGTGATGATGGTCTTCAGACGCGCTTCGGTGGCATCCAGTTCGTCATTGACCAACACGTAGTCATACGCATCCCACCGGCTGATCTCGTCCCAGCTCTTGCGCATGCGTTTCTCGATCACCTCACCGCTGTCCTGCCCGCGGCTTTCCAGCCGGCGTTTCAGTTCCGGGATCGACGGCGGCAAGATAAAGATCGACAAGGTATGTTTTCCAAGATCGGAATTCCGGATCTGCTGCGCGCCCTGCCAGTCGATGTCGAACAACACATCGCGACCGCTTTCGATTGCCTTGGACACGGGGCCCATGGGCGAGCCATAGAAATGGCCAAAGACATGCGCGTGTTCCAGCATCGCCCCCTCGGTCACCATGGATTTGAACGCGGTTTCGGTCAGGAAATGGTAATCCTGCCCGTCGACTTCACCCGGACGGGCCGCGCGCGTGGTGGCGGAAACCGAGAAGCTCAGCGTCGGATCCCACTCCATCAGCCGACGTGCCAACGTCGACTTGCCCGCGCCGGATGGCGAGGACAGGATGATCAACAACCCCCTGCGGGCATTGTCCCGTGTGCGGTCTTGGGTCTCGGGCGCGGCGGTATCGACCATGCTTACTCCACGTTTTGAACCTGCTCCCGCATCTGATCTATGGCCAGTTTCAGGTCAAGCCCGATAGCCGTCAGCGTCGCATCCTGTGACTTTGAGCACAGGGTGTTGGCCTCGCGGCTGAATTCCTGGAACATGAAGTCAAGCTTTCGACCGATCGGGCCACCCTGTTTCAACAGATCGCGCGCGGCCGTCACGTGGGCGCGCAAGCGGTCGATTTCTTCGGTCACATCCATTTTCGCCGCGATCGCCGCGATATCCTGGGTCAGGCGCGCTTCGTCCAGATCCGCGATATCAAGCACCGCCCGGATGGCGTTGCGCAAGCGGGCCGCGTGGGGTTCGGCCCGCGCATCCGCCGCCACGCGAGCTTGTTTGACCAGATCCTCCACCCGGTCCAGGTGGTTGAGCATGATCTTGGCCAACATCCCGCCCTCTGCCTGCCGCATCATCAGGAAACCGGATAACAGTGGCTCGAAATCCGCCAACAGCACCTTGATGGCAGGGATCTCCTGGGTTGGGCCTGCTTCGGCGATGTTGCGCATCGCCAGAAGATCGGTGGCCGAAATCGGTGCAACCTCCAGCCCGGCGCCCTCGGCGGCCGCTCGAAGTTGCGACAACTGTCCAAGCGTGCGCTCGATGGCGCGTTGATCCAGCTTCCATTCCGATCCGCCACCGTCACGCCCAAGACGCAGCGACAAGGTGATAGATCCGCGTGTCATGACCTCGGACAGACGCTTGCGCAGTGCGGGCTCCAATATGCCCAGACCATCGGGCAGGCGCAGTTTCAAGTCCATCCCGCGCCCATTCACACTGCGCAGTTCCCAATTCCAGCTTGTCGTGCCGGCCGACCCCTCACGCACCGCATAGCCGGTCATGGAAACAACCGCATCGGCGGTCTTTCGATCGTTAACCAATGGATAATTCTCCGACTGCATAATTGAACAAAAATCGAGTAATTTAAAATAACTAGGGAATTGCCCCAGCGGGGCGACCATATCACCTGGATCGGTCCCGTGCATCCCTTGACGATCCTGGAGTTGGAGATTTCTGCAATGGACACGACAGTGCCCCCCCGGTCGATGGCACGCACAACGGGTTCCCGCCACGCCCCCGCCGGGTTTGGCGAGGTTCTGACCTATTGGCACGGTCTGCGGCGAGGGCGCCCGGTCCCCGCGCGTGCGGATATCGACCCTACCGCGATCCAGCGGCATCTGGGGCACTGTGCCATCATCGAACGCGGACCAACGGGCAAGATCAAGTTCCGCGTCGCGGGCAAGGCCTTTGCTGACATATTGGGAATGGACCCACGCGGCATGCCCGTGAGGGCCCTGTTCAACATGGGATCACGTGACAGGCTGGCCGCGTTGCTGGCCGCCGTATTCACCGGACCGGAAACATTGACGATGACGATGGGCGCGGGCGCCGAAAAGGATGTGCAGCAGATGCGCGGAATGATTGCCTTGCCGCTGAGCGACACATCGGGCGACGTCACCCGCGCGCTGATCATGATTTCGCTCGATGCGGTGAACGGCACCACGCCGCAACGTTTCTGGATCCATGATGCGCGCCTGACGCCGGTCGTGGATGGCAACTCACGGCCTTCCGACCGCACCCGTTTTCGCCTGACTTGCGGCGAGCGTCCGGTCCTTCGGGTGATCGAGGGCGGGCGCGGCTGAACGCCCCCGCCCCATGAGATCACTCAGACAGCGGCGCGCAAGGCTTCGCGGCTGCGCGACAGTTCTTCGGCCACCAGGAACGCCAGTTCCAGCGATTGCGAGGCATTCAGGCGCGGATCACATGCGGTGTGATAGCGCGACGACAGGTCACCATCGGTCACCGCCCGCACGCCGCCGGTGCATTCGGTCACGTCCTGTCCCGTCATCTCGAAATGCACCCCACCCGGAACCGTGCCTTCGGCGCGGTGAATGGCAAAGAATTCCTGAACTTCGCGCAGAACCGATTCAAATGGTCGTGTCTTGTAGCCCGAATCCGACTTGATCGTGTTGCCGTGCATGGGATCGCACGACCACAGCACCTTGGCGCCCTCGGCCTCGACGGTCTTGATCAGGCGTGGAAGATGATCGCCTACATTCCCTGCCCCGAAGCGTGCGATCAACGTCAGGCGTCCCGCCTCGTTTTCGGGGTTCAGCTTGGCCAGCAGCACCTTGAGATCGTCTTCGGTGGTGGTGGGGCCGCATTTCAGCCCGATCGGGTTCTGCACGCCACGGGCGAATTCGACATGTGCGCCATCGGGCTGACGGGTGCGGTCGCCGATCCAGATCATGTGACCGGACCCCGCAAGCCATTTTCCGGACGTTGAATCGAGCCGGCACAGCGCCTCTTCATATTCCAGCAGCAGGGCTTCGTGGCTGGTGTAGAAATCCACCGTCGACAATTCGTGGTTGGTATCCGACGTCAGACCTGCGGCGGTCATGAAGTCGAGCGAATCCTGGATACGGGTCGCCATGTCGCGATAGCGTTCCGCGTCGTCATGATCGGTAAAGCCAAGCGTCCAGGAATGCACCCGGTGGATGTCGGCAAACCCGCCCGTGGAAAAGGCGCGCAGCAGGTTCAGCGAGGCCGCGGCCTGCGTGTAGGCCTGCAGCATCTTGGCCGGATCGGGATTGCGCGCGGCCGGCGTGAAATCCAGTTCGTTGATGATATCCCCACGATAGGACGGCAATTCGACACCATTCTTGACCTCGGTGGGCGCCGATCGCGGCTTGGCGAACTGGCCGGCCATCCGGCCGATCTTGACCACCGGCACCTTGGCGCCGTAGGTCAGCACCATCGCCATCTGCAGCATGACCTTGAAGGTGTCGCGGATGTTGTCGGCGGAAAATTCCGCGAAGCTTTCGGCGCAATCCCCCCCCTGCAGCAAGAACGCATCGCCCCGGCTGGCTGCGGCGAGTTCGGCCTTCAGGCGTCGTGCTTCGCCGGCAAAGACCAGCGGTGGATACTTTGACAATTGCCCTTCGACAGACTGCAAAGCGTCAGCATCGGGATAGTCTGGCATCTGAATACGCTGTTTCGTGCGCCAGGTTGATTTCGTCCAGGCCTGTCCGGTCATGGCTCTCGGGCTCCTCATTCGTCTCGGGGGCGCTTATAGGCGGCTCAGGCGGGGTGTCCAATCCCGTATTTGTCCGGTTTCGGGATTGCGTCCGCCAAAAAATGATGCTTTCGCTGAACGGCCGCCGGTTTTCGGGTCAACCCTGCCCGGTGTGCGGGAGGAATTGCGCGCAGTAAAGGGCCGACCCATGCATGAACCAAACAGCCCACGCAGGTTTGTTTTCGTTCTGCTCGATCAATTCAGCATGTTGTGTTTTTCGAGCGCCGTGGAAGCCTTGCGTATCGCCAACCGGATGTCGGGACGGTCTTTATATCATTGGAGCCTGATCGGCGAAGGCGGGGATCTGGCATGGTGTTCGGCGGGCATCGGTTTCAAGCTCGATGACGATCTGGCCGAGCTGACCCGTGAAGACACGATCATGGTTTGCGGCGGGATCGATGTGGCCGGTTCAACGACCAAGCGGATCGTCAGCTGGCTGCGCCGCGAGGCGCGCAAGGGGCCGGTGATCGGAGGTCTTTGCACGGCGGGCTATTCGTTGGCCAAGGCCGGACTGCTTGATGGCAAGCGGGCCACCATCCACTGGGAAAACCAGGACAGCTTTGCCGAGGAATTCGAAGACGTCATCTTGACGAAATCGGTCTTCGTGATCGACGGGAACCGCATTACCACGGCGGGTGGCACCGCATCGATCGACCTGATGCTGAAAATCATTGCCGACGACCATGGCGAGGATCTGGCCAACCTGGTCGCCGATCAGCTGATCTACACCTCGATCCGAACCGATCAGGACACGCAGAGGCTGTCGATTCCCACGCGCATCGGCGTGCGCCACCCCAAACTGGGTCAGGTCATTCGCATGATGGAGCAGAATATCGAGGAACCCATCAGCCCTGCGACACTGGCAAAGGATGTCGGAATGTCGACACGCCAGCTGGAGCGGCTGTTCAGGCGCTACCTCAATCGCTCGCCGAAACGCTATTACATGGAACTGCGGCTGTCCAAGGCGCGCAACCTGCTGATGCAGACGGATATGAGCGTGATCAACGTGGCGCTTGCCTGCGGGTTCGCCTCACCGTCGCATTTCTCGAAATGCTACCGGGCGCATTACGACACGACACCCTATCGCGAACGTGGATCGCACGGGACCCGCGAGAGGACCTGACGGTCGCCGGCCAACGGATCAATACCCGGTATCACCGACGCGTGCCCGTCTGCCGCCACGCCGCCCCTTGGCCGGGGTCGCGGCCAGACCTTCCTCAAGCACCGTTTTCATTGGATGGTCGTCCGGATCGTCGGCATGACGTGCCAGCAGAGCCGCAATCTGCGGGCGCGGATCCGCGGCCTCGACGCTCAGCGCCCAATCGACGAAAATCGACCGGCATTCCGGCGCGGTGATGCCATCGATACGGAAAGCTTCCCGGATCAGGTTCTTGGGATCCATCGGATCGCTGTCACGGGTGATGGGGCTCATGGGATGTCCTCGTGGGGCGATGGTAAGACTCGGTCGACGATCGCGGACACCAGTCCGCGTGTCTTGTTCAACTGCGACGCAAGTGCGGCTGCGTCCGCCGCCCCGGCGACTTTCGCCAGATAGGCCCGCCCCCCTTCGCCGACATCCTCGGGGTCGAGCGTGTCTTCGCTCAGAAGGCGCGCGGCGCTGGCAATACCGGTATAGAGCCTGTGGGCGGTCACAAGGCTGTCAGCCTCGGCCGCGCTGAACCAGCCAAGGGTCGGACCCGCCACAAGTTGTTCGGGCGTGCGCCGGATCGGCAATCCGGCCGCCAGCGCCACGGCCTGACCCAAGAGCTCGATGTCCTGCATGCCGCCCGGGCCATCCTTCACGGCCCAGGTGCCCCCTGCCCGGCCCGATGCCGCAAGGCGCGCGCGCATGGTGGCCGCATCGCGCATCACGGTGCCGGGCTCGGCCTTTTGCGTGATGACCTCGCACCGGATGGTCTCGATCTCGGCGGCAAGCGCACCGTTGCCGGCCACGACGCGCGCCTTGGTCAGCGCCATGTGTTCCCATGTCCAGGCCTCGTCGCGCTGATAGCTGCGGAAGGCCGCGACAGACGTGGCGACGGGCCCCTGGCGCCCCGACGGCCGCAGACGCATGTCAACCTCGTAGATCCGCCCGGCCGCCATGGGGGCCGAAAGCGCCGTGATCAGGGATTTCGTGGCTTTTGCATACCATCCACGCGGGGCAAGCGGACGCCGTCCCTCGCTCATCTCGGCGTCCAGCGGGTCATATATGACCAGAAGATCCAGATCCGACCCGGCGGTCATGCGCCCCGCGCCAAGGCTGCCCATTCCCACCACGGCCCCGCCCCGCCCGGGCGCAGGCCCGTGGCGGCTGGCCGTGTCGGCACACACCACCGGCCACAGGGCACGCAGCACGGCATCGGCCAGGTCCGTATAATGGACGGCGGCCTCTTCAGCGCTGAGCAGACCCCGCAACTGGTGGACCCCGATACGGAAATGCCAGTCCTTTTGCCAGCGCCGCGCCAGATCCAGTTGCGCCTCGTAATCACGCCCGGCCAGAATGTGTGACAGGTCCGCGCTCAGATCGTCGGCACCGGGCCAAGGCGCGAAAAATCGACCATCCAGCACGGCATCCAGAACCATGGAATGGCGCGACAGGTAGCGCGACAGACCGGGCGCGGTCGCACATATGTCGACGATCAGATCCACCAGCTGCGGGTTGGCCTCGAACAACGCGAACAACTGCACACCGGCGGGCAGGCCCCGCAAGAACCCGTCGAAATTCGCCAGCGCCTCGTCCGGGCGGGCGGCGGTCTGGAACCGGCGCAGCAGATCGGGCTTGAGCCGTTCGAAAATCACCTGCCCCCGTTCCGACCGCAGTGCCGGATAGCCGGGCCATCTTGCGACGATTTCTGCCTGCGCGTCCGATATCGAGGGAGCAGCCGCGCCAGTGCCATCGGGCACCGCGAAAAAGGCACCGGTCAGTGTCTCGACCCGCGCGATCCGGTCGGCCAGCCGCGCCCGGTAGGCCGCCGTGTCTCCCTCGCCGCTCAGGCGCGCCAGCCGGTCGAAGCCTTCGGACGATTTGGGCAGCGCGTGGGTCTGGGCATCGTCGATCATCTGGATGCGATGTTCGACCTCGCGGTGATGGGCATAAAGCTCGGCCAGTTCGCCCGCCACGTCGCGTTCGATCCAGCCCGCCCGCGCCAATGCCGCCAGCGCCTTGACCGTCCGCCGCTGCCTGAGCGACGGGTCACGCCCCCCCGCGACCAGTTGCCGGGTCTGGGCGAAGAACTCGATCTCGCGGATGCCGCCCGCGCCCAGTTTCATGTCATGACCTTCCAGCACGACAGAGCCGTGAAGCCCCTTGTGGCTGCGGATACGCTGGCGCATGTCCATCGTGTCCTGGACGGTCACGAAATCCAGGTGCCGCCGCCACACAAAGGGTTTGAGTGTGTCCAGAAAGCGCGCGCCCGCCGCGATGTCCCCTGCGGCCGGACGCGCCTTGATATAGGCGGAGCGTTCCCATGTCCGCCCTTCGGCCTCGTAGTATCGTTCGGCCGCGGTCATCGAGATGCACACGGGCGTGACCGAGGCATCGGGCCGCAGGCGCAGATCGGTGCGGAACACGTAGCCATCGGCGGTGTTTTCACCAAGGCTGGCGGCCATGCGGCGGGTGGCGCGAATGAACCCGGCACGGGCCTCCATCACGTCGGAGGCATCGAAACGTTCATCATCGAACAGGCAGATCAGGTCTATATCCGAGGAATAATTCAGCTCGCCCGCGCCCATCTTGCCCATGGCCAGCACGACCATCCCCGCGCCGTCGGTCTGCGCGTCCTCTTCGGTCATCCCGGGAAGCTTGCCGCGCCGGGCCTCGGTGGCCACGTGGACACTCAACGCGCGCGCCACGCAGGCGTCCGCAAAATCGCTCCAGCCCTGCGTGACCGCATGCAGCGCCCAGACCCCGCCCAGGTCCGCCAGGGCAACGATCAGAGCCGCCCGGCGCTTGATCCCCCTGAGACCGGCATCGAGGTCTCCGGGACCGAGGCCGGAAACCTCGGCAATCAGATCGGTCAGCACATCCTCGGGCGGTTCCATCAATGCATGGGACAGCCAGTGGCCTTCCTTGCGTATCAGTCCCGCAAGGTAGGGCGATGACCCGGCAGCGCCGTGGATCAACGGGCGAAGTTCCGGGGGCAGATGATGCACATGACCCAACGCCTCCGTCCCACGTTCGGGGTTGTGGGCGATCGGGCCACGGGTCAGGCGGGCGGCAAAGCTCATCCCACGACCCTGACGCGGGCGGCATCCGTGGTCAATCGGGGGGCGTGGCCGGCGGTCACAGGCGCTTTTCCGGACTGCATTGGTGTCTCCCTTGCGCGGTCTGCCGTTTTTTGGAATGACACCCTTGGCAACGCAAGAGGTTTGCGATGAGCAAAAGCCTGAAACGGGTCACCGGCGCCCTGGAAACGGCGGGTATCGCCACCGAGGTCGTGGAAATGGCCGAAGGGACACGCACGGCGGCAGATGCGGCCAAAGCGGCGGGATGCGCGCTGGACCAGATCGCGAAATCCATCATTTTCGGCGCTGAAACCTCCGGTGCTGCGGTCCTGTTCATCACGGCGGGCGGCAATCAGGTGGATGCGGTCAAGGCCAGCCGGCTGGTGGGAGAGCCCCTGGGCAAGGCCGATGCCGCATTGATCCGGGCTCAGACGGGATTTGCCATCGGGGGCGTGTCGCCCATCGGCCACCTGACCCCGATCCGCGCGTGGTTCGATCCCCGCTTGCTGGATTTCGACCTGGTCTATGCGGCCGCGGGCACGCCGCGCCATGTCTTTCCCATCGATCCCGCGGTCCTGATGCGCCTGAGCGCGGCACAAAAGGCCGATTTCACCGGTTGATGATGCCCAGATGGTCCAGCACGCAACCGGCAGCCCGCTGGCCCGGCGGCTGGCCCCCACGGCCTAGCCGTTCCATGGTCAGCGACATCGCCTCGACCTGGGCTGTGCGGGCCGCCTCGTCATCGATGAGCTGTGCAAGGGCCGGGGCTATCAGGCTCGGCTGACACCGAGGGCCCAGGAACTCGGGCACGACACGCGTGCCGGACACGAGATTGACCAGCGTGACGGTGTCCACACGCAACAGGGACGTCACAAGGGTCTGCGACAGCCAGTTGGTGGCATAAGCAATCACCATGGGCGTGGATGTCGCCGCAAGTTCAAGGCTGACGGTGCCGGATGCCGCCAGCGCCAGGTCGGCAGCCGCGAAAGCCGCCCGCTTTTCCGCCGCGAACACGTCGGCCGGCGTTCCGCGCGGATCAAGCACGATGGGGGCGCCGGGCCAATCGGCAACGGCTGCCATCACCTGATCGGCCACGGCGGGGGCGGCCGGGAGAACCACGCGCATTTTCGGGTGGCTGGTCAGGACGCGCTCCAGTGTCTGACCGAAAATCGGGGCCAGCCGTTCGATCTCGGACCGGCGTGAACCGGGCAGAACCAGCAGCACCCGTTCATCCGGCGCGATGCCATGCGCATCCCGAAACGCCGTGACCCCGGCCTGATCCGCAAGCGGTTCGGTCACCACCGGGTGCCCCACGAAATCGCAGGTCATTCCGGCCGCTTCCATGTAGGGCGGCTCGAACGGCAACAGCGCCAGAACATGATCAATGGACAGGGCCATCTTGCGCGCACGCGCGGGTCGCCAGGCCCACACGGTCGGGGCCACGTAGTGGATCGTCGGCAGATCATGGGCGCGCGCCTTGACCTTGTTGGCAACGCGCAGGGAAAACTCGGGGATGTCGATGGTGATCAGCGCATCGGGCCGGTCGGACAGGATCGTGTCGACCGTCTGGGAGACGCGCCGCAACAGCGCCGGCAAATTCCTGAGGATCTCGGTCAGGCCGATATGGCTGAGCTCTGCCATCGGAAAGATCGTCTTGAGACCCTCGGCCTCCATCAAGGGCCCGCCTATGCCCTCGAAGGTGATGGGTTCGGGATACAGGGTTTTCAGCCCCGCCATCAACGCGGCCCCAAGGCGATCGCCGGAAGGCTCACCCGCGACGAGAAACAGGCGCAAGCTCACGCCACGGCCCACAGGCTGATACCATGCGACACGCAGGCCGCCCGCACGGCATCGGGGTCCAGCAAGAGAACATGGCCAGCCTGCACCTCGATCCCGGACAGGCCAGCCTCGGCGGCCAATCTGACCGTATCGGGCCCAATGGCCGGCATATCCACGCGCAGATCCTGCGTAGGCTTGGCCCGTTTCACCAAGATCCCCCCCGATCCCGGCTGCGTTTGCGCCACGAAACGCAGCATCGCGTCGGTGCCTTGCAGCGTCTCGATCCCCAGCATCTGGCCCTTGGCGGCGACTGCGGCCTGCCCCACGTCCAGCGGCCCCAGCGCTGCCAGCACCGCGCGCGCGCGCGCCGCGTCGCCATCGGGCGCCGCGGTGCCGACGATCGCACCATCGGGCGCCACCAGGTCGGGGCGCAATTCATGCGCGGCGCGGATCGTGAACCCCTGGTCTTCCAGAATGGCGATCACCTCGCGCAACAGGGCGTCGTCGCCCTTGCGCTGTGCGGCTTCGATCCGGGGCACCAGCGCCAGTGTCACCGCATCCATCAGGGCCGGATCGAGGGACGCGCGCGTGACGGCGCCGGCAAGGCAAAGCTCTGTTATGCCGGCGCTGTGCAGGTCGTCGAACAACTGGCCGAACCGTTCATATCGGGCGTCGATCCCCGGCCCGTCAACCTCGACCGCGATCCCCTTGAGGCGCACGATCAAGGCGGGACCGGCCTCGAGAACGAGACCCGGCAACGCGCCCGCCCCGGCGATGATTGCGCGTCGGGTCACCGGGCTACTCCGGCGTCAGGAACGATCGGTCGCTATCGCCCAGAACGAATTCGACGATCTCACGCACATAGGCGCTATCGCCGGCTTCATCGCTCAGCAGGCGACGGGCCCGATCCTGAAAGGCGCCTTCGCCTTGCGCCAACGCCTGAAACGCGGCGCGAAGCGACATGATATCCGACCGCGCGACCCCGCTGCGTTTCAGGCCGACAAGGTTCAGCCCCTTCAATTCGCCGCGCTGCGCGTGAACCAGACCGTAAGGGATCACGTCATTGGTAACCATGGTCACGGCGCCGATGATGGCGCCCCTCCCGATGCGGACGAATTGGTGCACGCCCGAAAGCCCGCCGATGATGACGTCATCCTCGACAATGCAATGCCCTGCCAGCGAGGCATTGTTCACCATGACCACCCGGTTCCCCACGCGGGCATCATGGGCCACGTGCGAGCCTGCCAGGAAAAGCCCATCATCGCCCACCTGTGTCAGGCCACCGCCGCCGCTGGTGCCCGTGTTCATGGTCACGCCCTCGCGGATACGGTTGCGTTTGCCCACGATCAGCCGGGTTCGTTCACCGCCGAATTTCTTGTCCTGCGGGATCTGGCCGATGCTTGCGAATGGAAAGATCTCGGTCTGGTCACCGATCTCGGTCCAACCGGTAAGTGCCACATGGGAATGCAGCACAACGCCCTGCCCAAGCACGACCTCGGGGCCGACAAGGCAGAACGGGCCGATGCGGCAGCCGGGGCCTATCACGGCTCCGTCTTCCACCACGGCGCTGGGGTGGATCTGCGCGGCCGGGTCGATGCTCATCAGGCGCCCTCACCCATGGAACCAAGATCCATCATGGCGGTAAACTCGGCCTCGGCCGCAAGATCCCCCTCGACCGTCGCGGTCCCCTTGAATTTCCAGACCTTGCCGCCGGGTTTGCCGCGAACGACCTCGAGATGCAGCTCAAGCACGTCGCCCGGCACAACCTTGCGGCGGAACTTGCAATTGTCGATCGCCATGAAATAGACCAGCATGTTCTTGTCGGCCAAGCCGGCAGCAACCCCGACCATCACGGCGGCGGTCTGGGCCATCGCCTCGACGATGGTGACACCCGGCATGATCGGCGCGCCCGGAAAATGACCCTGGAAATGCGGTTCGTTGAAAGTGACGTTCTTGATTCCGACGCCGGATTTGAAGGGCACGATATCACGCACCTTGTCGACCAGAAGGAACGGATACCGATGCGGAATGATCCGCTGGATCAGATCTATATCGGCGCTGTCTGGAACGGGTGCTGCGGTGGCTTCGGCCGTCATGTCGGTCAGGCTCCTTGAGGGGGGCGGGCGTTTTCGCGGCCCTGCCACCATTGGCGTATCCCGCGCGTGGTATCAATTCGATGCAGGGGCGGCAAGTCGCGCCGCTCAGGGGCTTTGCGGCGGTGCGGGCTCGGGGCGTTGCACCGGCCCGGCCCGGGATCCATCCAGATCGATCAGGGGCTCGGGACCACCCTCGCCGATCTCGGCATCGATGCGGGCCAGCGCCTCGGCGGTGATGTCGACACCATCCGCGGACAACAAGACAGCGCGGCTATCCATCAAGACCGCAGCGCCACGACCGCTGACGATTTCCAGCAAGATCGGAAAGGCGATCTCGAAAAACCGGGCCTGTGCGGCTTCTGACTGCTGCTGAAGCGCGCGGCCCTTGGCCTCTTGCGCGGCACGGATGCCTTCGACCCGGTCATCGAACTCTTCGGCCATGGGGCGGAATTCGTCGATGGGCAGGGTGCGACGCAGTTCGGTCAGGCGCAATTCCTCGTCGGACAGTCGCACCTCGATATCCCTGTTTTCGGCCCGGAGCATGGCCCCTGCGGCTTCCAGTTCCCGCTGGATACGTTGGCCGTACAGGGATTGCGACAAGAGCCGTTCCTGGTTGAGAACGACAATCGACGCGGTGACCGGGGACGGTGCGATTTCCGGTGGGGCGACGGGCAGGACGGGAACCGTCCCGGGTGTTCCACCGCTGTCCTGAGCGGACACGGGCCCGGCAAACGCCAGGCCCGCCGTGATCAGCAAGACGAAAGGTATGGTAGTGCGGCGGCCCATTGGCACGCCTCTCAGAACCGCGCCTCGACGGTGAAATCGAATTCCCGCGTGCGGTCGTAGCTTTCATACTCCAGCGGCACCGAGAAGTTGAACCGCAGCGGACCGATCGCGGTGTCCCAG
>CAYWTM010000069.1:0-18298 GCA_964460185.1 uncultured Roseicyclus sp.
CCTTCAGCTTCGCGATCTTTGCCTATGTCACGCTGGTGGTCTTCCGCCCGCTTCTGATGGGCGCCTGGGGGCACGGATTTCCCTATGGCATCTTCAGCCACCTCGACTGGGTGTCGAACGTTGGCTACGCCTATCTGCACTTCCACTACAACCCGGCCCACATGATCGCGGTGTCGCTGTTCTTTGCCACGACCTTCGCCTTGGCGCTGCATGGCGGTCTGATCCTTTCGGCGGCCAATCCCGAAAAGGGTGAGGAAGCAAAAAGCCCTGATCACGAAGACACGTTCTTCCGCGATTTCATCGGCTATTCCATCGGGACGCTCGGCATCCACCGTGTCGGCATGCTTCTGGCCATCTCGGCCGGGTTCATGAGCGCCGTTTGTATCATCATCTCCGGCCCGGTCTGGACATCGGGCTGGCCCGAGTGGTGGAACTGGTGGCTCGAGCTGCCGATCTGGCCGGATCCCGGCCCGGTCCATTCCTCGACCTACATGGAAACCTACGGGGCGAATGCACCTGTCCTGGTTGGGGGGACTGACTGATGGCTTACTTCGAGTACCAGAACATCTTTACCCAGGTCCAGGTTCAGGCCGAGCCCGAAATGGGCATGGACAACGAAAACAACATGGGGCTGGAACGGACCAAGACCGCCACGTTTTCGACCCTCGTCGGATGGTTGGGCAATGCCCAGCTTGGCCCGGTTTATCTTGGTTGGGCGGGGCTTGTCTCGCTCGCCACGGGTCTGGCCTGGTTCAATATCGTCGGCTTCAACATGCTGGCGCAGGTTGATTGGTCGATCCCCGAATTCGTGCGGCAGCTGTTCTGGCTGGCGCTGGAACCTCCGGGACCGGAACATGGCCTGTCCATACCGCCGCTGAATGACGGCGGATGGTACATCATCTCCAGCTTCTTCTTGCTGGTGTCGGTGATGGCCTGGTGGCTGCGGACCTATCTGCTGGCTGAACAGCACAAGATGGGCAAGCATATCGCTTGGGCATTTCTTGCCGCGATCTGGCTGTTCCTCGTGCTCGGCCTGTTCCGTCCCATCCTGATGGGCAGCTGGTCCGAGGCGGTGCCTTACGGAATTTTCCCGCACCTCGACTGGACCACGGCCTTCTCGATCCGCTACGGGAACCTCTACTACAACCCGTTCCACGCGCTTTCGATCGTGTTCCTCTATGGCTCCGTCCTGCTTTTCGCAATGCATGGCGCGACCATCCTGGCCGTCTCCCGCTATGGCGGCGACCGTGAGCTGGAACAGATCTATGATCGCGGCACGGCCTCCGAGCGGGCTGGCCTGTTCTGGCGCTGGACGATGGGTTTCAACGCCACGATGGAGGGTATTCACCGCTGGGCCTGGTGGTTCGCGGTTCTGACCCCGATCACGGGCGGTATCGGCATCCTTCTGACCGGCACCGTCGTGGACAACTGGTTCATCTGGGCCATCGAACACAACTTTGCTCCCGATTACCTGGGCGCCTATGGCTACGAAGCCTTCGGCACCTACGGTGACTTTGGTGGCATCCAGGCCGGGGGAGAATGAGCCATGTTTCCTAAGTGGTTTGACAACTGGAACCGGGACAACCCGACCAATATCTTCGGTCCTGCCATCGCGGTGGGGGTCGCTGGGTCGGCCGTCTTTGTTGCAGCGATGATCATAGGCTGGGGGCAACCCTTTGCCACGGAATCGATGCAGACCGGCCCACGCGGGACCGGGATGCACGTGCAGGAATTCGTCTCACATCTCGAGGCGGGCGATCCGACAGTCATCGACTACTACCAGGACGAACCCTTCGTTCCGGAAGAGGGCGAGGAGCTGGCAGGTGACATCTACGAGAACGTTCAGGTTCTGGGAAATCTGACCGATGCCAACTTCAACCGGCTCATGACCGCGATCTCTTTGTGGGTGGCACCCGACGAAGGCTGTGCCTACTGCCATGGTGACGGCGATATCTCGACCTACGGGGAAGATACGCTCTACACCAAGGTTGTCGCCCGGTCGATGATCCAGATGACGCAAAACATCAACCAGAACTGGGCGGCGCATGTTCAGGCCAATGCAGAGGTCGGTGTGACCTGTTACACCTGCCACCGCGGTCAGCCGGTGCCGAACAACGTCTGGTTCCGCGTCAGCCCGGTGAATTCCAACGTGGCGGGTTGGTCGGCCAACCAGAACCGGGTCACGATGGTGTCGAACTTTACCTCGCTGCCATCGGACTACCTGGAAACCTACCTGATCGCCAACGAGGACGGGTCCTACAACCCGATCGCCGTGCACGATCTGCAAAGCCGCGTACAGCAGCAGCCGGGCGACCCGCTGATCCAGCAGACCGAACGCACCTATGGGTTCATGAACTACTTTGCGAACTCTCTCGGGGTGAACTGTGTCTTCTGCCACAACTCGCGCGCGTTCTACGATCCCGGCCAGGTGACCCCGCAATGGGCAACCGCCAGCCTGGGCATCATCATGGTGCAGGAGATGATCTCGGATTACCTGCTGCCCCTGCATGATGTCTATCCGCCGGAACGCCTGGGGCCGGTCTATGGCGATGCGCCTCTGGCCGCATGCCGCACCTGCCACCAGGGGTATCAGCAGCCGATGCAGGGCCTGAACGTGATCCGCAACTACCCGGAACTTGCCGTGGTGGACGGAACGCCGGATTATTCGGCCTTCGAAGCGGCGTCGCAGTAATGGGCATTGCGACCCATACCGAACAGCAACCCGGGCGGCGGCACCTGCCGCCCGAGGTTTCCCGGGCTCCTTACCTCCCTTCGTAAGGCCTCCTGGACCGCGGATGGGTCAGACCCCGTTCGCGGTTTTTTCATCTCCAAACTGCCAGTTCGGGAGAAACGACCATGACACGACCGCACACCCCCATTCTAGATCGCGTGAACTACCCGGCCGACCTGCGCCGCATGTCGGATGCCGAGTTGTCCCAATGCGCAGACGAGTTGCGGGCCGAAACCATTTCGGCCGTGTCCGAAACCGGCGGCCACCTGGGATCGTCGCTGGGTGTGGTCGAGTTGACCGTCGCAATCCATGCCGTGTTCAACACCCCCTACGACAAGCTGGTCTGGGATGTGGGCCACCAGTGTTACCCCCACAAGATCGTCACGGGTCGCCGCGACCGAATCCGCACCCTGCGCCAGAAAGACGGGTTGAGCGGGTTCACGAAAAGATCTGAATCGGAATACGATCCGTTCGGTGCGGCGCATTCCTCGACCTCGATTTCGGCGGCGCTCGGCTTTGCCATGGCGCGCGAGATGGGGCAGGCGACCGGTGATGCGATAGCGGTGATCGGCGATGGTTCGATCTCGGCCGGGATGGCCTATGAGGCATTGAACAACGCGGGCGATCTGGGCCGGCGGCTATTTGTCATTCTGAACGACAACGACATGTCCATCGCGCCGCCGGTCGGGGCGATGTCGCGGTATCTGTCCGGCCTTTCGAGCACCTCACCGCTTGCCGCGCTGAAGGATCTGGCCGACGGCGTTGCGTCCCATCTGCCCGAACCGCTGCGTCACGGGGCCGAACGTGCCCGCGAACTGGTGACGGGCCATCCGAAATCGGCCACGCTGTTCGAACATCTGGGGTTCACCTATATCGGCCCGGTCGATGGCCACAACATGCCCGAGCTTCTGAACGTGCTGCGCAGCGCCAAGGCGCGCGCAACCGGGCCGGTCCTGATCCACGCGGTTACGGTGAAAGGCAAGGGATATGCCCCCGCCGAAGGGTCCGATGACTGCTATCACGGGGTGGCGAAATTCGACGTCGCCACCGGCGCGCAGCAGAAATCACAACCCAATGCGCCCAGCTACACCAATGTCTTTGGTCAGACCCTGACGCGCCAGGCCGAGAAGGATTCGACCATTGTCGGCGTCACGGCGGCCATGCCCGGCGGCACCGGCTTGAACGTTTTGCAAAAGGCGTTGCCGGGCCGCGTGTTCGACGTGGGTATCGCGGAACAGCACGCGGTCACGTTCAGCGCCGGGATGGCCGCCGGCGGCATGAAACCGTTCTGTGCGATCTATTCGAGCTTTCTTCAGCGTGGCTATGACCAGGTGGTGCATGACGTGGCGCTTCAGAACCTGCCGGTCCGCTTCATGATAGACCGCGCGGGGCTGGTGGGTGCCGATGGCCCGACCCATGCGGGCGCGTTCGATATCGGGTTTCTGGCCGCCTTGCCCAACATGACCGTCATGGCCTGCGCCGACGAGGCGGAACTGGTGCACATGATGGCGACCGCCGCCGCCCATGACAGCGGCCCGATCGCGCTGCGCTATCCGCGTGGTGAAGGCACCGGCGTCGCCATGCCGGAAGAGGGGGACGTGCTGGAAATCGGCAAGGGCCGCGTCCTGCAAGAGGGCCACGATATCGCCATCCTGTCCTTCGGCGCCCATCTGGCCGAGGCGACAGACGCCGCCCGCGCGCTGGAAGCCCGTGGATTGAGCGTGACCATCGCCGATGCGCGTTTCGCCAAGCCGCTGGATACCGATCTGATCGACCGTCTGGTCGCGGATCATTCCGCCATCATAACGGTCGAACAGGGTTCGATGCTGGGGTTTGGTGGGCTGGTGTTGCACCATCTGGCCAAAACCGGCCAGCTTGATCGCGGCTGCGCCATCCGCACCCTGTGCCTGCCGGACCGGTTCATCGACCAGGCCAGCCCCGCCGACATGTATGCCCAGGCCGGCCTGAGCGCCCAGGACATCGCTGATGCGGCGCTGCAGGCCATGGGCGTTGCGACCGCAGCGTTCGACGGCAAGGCGCGTGCCTGACCGGAGGATAAGGGACGTTCAGAAACAGCAGGGGGCCGTGTTGCAGCGGCCCTTTTTCATGCGTCGTTAAAGATGACGCCCGCGTGGTCACGCAGGTAGATCTGCAACCACGGTGTGAACTGATCCGGGGTTTCGAGAACCTCTTGCTTCAGCTTGTCCAGCGGCCGCCAGATCGTGTCCATCACTTCGTCCGGGTTCGGTGAGGGTTCATGGCCAGCGGCCATTTCACCCACGAAGATATCGACCACTTCGTGTTCGATCAGCCCGCCACCCACACTGGCGCGATATTCGACCGTGTCGCGAAAGGTCAGGGGCACACCCATGATCCCAAGCTCTTCCTCCAGCCGCCGGGTGGCGCAATCGGCGGCGTTTTCGCCCCAGAACGGATGGGTGCAACAGGTGTTCGCCCATAGCCCCGGCGTATGGTACTTTCCCAGCGCGCGCCGTTGCAGCAACACCTGATCGTCCCGCATCAAGAAGACCGATATCGCCTTGTGCCGAAGACCTTTCACATGGACCTCGAGCTTTTCAACGGGTGTCAGGCTGCCGTTGACCCAGGCCGGGATGGTGTTTTTCATACGCGGGTCGCTGAAACCAAACCTGTCAGATGCGCCATGTTCTTGAAGCCGATCTTGATATGCGCAAGGGGTCGCGCCTTAACGAGTTTCTTGTTCATGTAGGCCTCGAACGTCAACCGTTGCACATCGACGTCATGGCATAGCGACACGAAGCGTTCGCGCCGTTCGTCCGACCGGTAATAGGCGTCTTGCATGGCGCCCAGAACCTTGAAGACGTTCTTGTGTTCTTTCATGAACAGTTTCCGCGCAAGACCCAGGTCCTTGATCATGCCGGTCTGGAGCTTTCTGGCTGCGGCGATGCCAGCGACACGGCCCCCCATCATCGCATAGTATATCCCTTCGCCCGAAGACGGGGCGACCACGCCTGCCGCATCCCCGGCCAGCACGACATCGCGGCCATTGTCCCAGCAATCCAGCGGTTTCAGGGGGATCGGTGCGCCTTCCTTGCGGATCGTCTTGCAATCATCGAGACCCGACGCGACGCGCAGCGCAGTCGTGGCCTGTTTCAGATCGACATCCTTGATCATCGACCCCATGCCGATGCTGGCGGACTTTCCGTGCGGAAAGACCCAGCCGTAGAAATCCGGGCTGATCGCGCCGTCATAGATCACGTCGCAGCGGTCCGGATGATAATCGCCCCGTTCGCCGGGGCTTTCCACGATTTCGTGATAGGCGATCACGTAGGGGATCTTTTCGGCACCCTTGATCTGCGTCCGCGCCACGTTGGACCGCGCGCCGTCGGCGCCGATCACCAGACGCGTTGTCAGCGTGCGATCTTCACCACTGGCCTTGTCGCGGTAATGCACATGGGTGCCGTCCTTGTCTCGCGTGATCGACGTGTAGGTGCCCGTCACACGCTCGGCCCCGGCCTCCGATGCGCGGTTGCGCAGGAACTCGTCGAAATGTTCGCGGTCGACCATGCCGACAAACCCGTTCTCGATCGGGATGTCCACGCGTCGCCCGGTGGGTGAGATCATCCGCGCCGTCTTGATCTTGGCAACCAGCTGATCGTCGGGAATGTCGAAATCCTGGATCAGGCGCGGGGGGATGGCCCCGCCGCAAGGTTTGATCCGGCCGGCGCGGTCGATCATCGCCACGCGGTGCCCGGACCGGGCCAGATCTTCGGCTGCAGTGGCGCCCGACGGCCCCCCGCCAACAACGACGACATCGTAGATCATGGTCATTCTCCAGGTTGTAGTGAAGGCGCGAAGGGTCTCGCGTGCAAAAGCCGCCCAGCCACCAGGGCTGCAGCAAGAAACAGCACCGCCTCGAGCCCGAAGACCACGCCGTAGGCGGCGTCATCCGGCAGGGCCAGCCGGGCGATATCAAGAATTCCGGTTGCCAGCAGGCCTGCAAGGCCCGCCGCCACGGCTTGGGCGGCGCCGAACACGCCCATACGGGTGCCCGCAGCGCCCTCGCGGGATGCGGCAAGGCGCATCATCGATCCGATGGCGCCGACGACGAACAGCCCGTTGCCGAACCCCAGCACAACCGTGAAGGGGACAAGCGCAAGGCCCGCCCCGAGGCCGATCAACCCAATGGCGGAAATGATGCACCCGATCACGGCCCATGCGCGCAGCGATCCGACGCGGAATGTCGACAGCGCGCCGGCGGCGAGCATTCCGACGAGGGATGCGCCATCCTTGCCGCCCGAAAGCTTGGTGGAATCCTCGGGCGGCAGGCCGTGGACATGGCCCGCAAAAGGTTCCAGCACCAGTTCGCTCAGGTAAAAGGCCAGGATCGACAGGAACACGAACCCGGTGAACGCCCGGGCGGCCGGGTCATCCCAGGTGGCGCGCAGGGCAGGGCCCAGCCTGGCCTCGGCCGGGGCGGGGACGGGGCCAAGGCGGCTTTCGATGCCGCGCGTCGCGATCACCGACAGGATCAGCGCGATCAGCGCCACAACCGGGACGATACGGACCAGACGCTCGGGCGAATACGGTTCCAGCGCGATGCCGGTCCCGACAGAGGATACGATCGCCCCCAAGATCAGGGTCAGCCACGCGATTGTGGCCGCGGCCCCCTTGCGTTCGTCCGATGCTGCCGTCGCAAGCAGGGCCAGAAAGGACGTGCCTGCCGCCCCGATGCCAAGGCCGATGGCCGCATAGGCGAGGATCCATACCGTCAACGCCAAGGCCGGCGTTTCGATGAACGCGATGCCCCAGGCCGTCGCGATCAGGCCCAGGCCAACCATGGCGATGCCACCGATAATGAACGGGGTGCGGCCGCCCTTGGCGTCCGATCTGTGGCCCCAGTAGGGCCGGGTCATCTGCACGCCGTAATGCAGCGCCACCAGCAGGCCCGGCAACAGCGCCGGCCAGGCCAGCTCGACCGTCATCAACCGGTTGAACAGGTTGACCGGCAGCGCCGCCAAACCCCCGATGGCTGCATTGGCGAGGCAAAGTCGCGCGATGCCCCCCCAGCCCAGCGTCATGCCAGCCCCCGAACGGCAAAGGCCGTCACCATCATGCCAGCGACATAAAGCGTCACGCCGACGCCATTGTACCAGGGTGCACGACCCTTGGGATCCCGCAACAGGACCTGCATCGCGTAGAGCTGGCAGATCAGCGATACAGCTATGGCAAGACCGTGCACCTGGCGATCCCAGACAAGGAAAAGCAACAGGAAAACAATAAGTTGCGGCACTGCCATGACAATGCAGGCCATGCGCGCCGCACGTTCGGGCCCCAGCGTCACGGGCAGGGAATTCACCCCGGTCTGGCGGTCGCCCTCCAGCGCCTTGAAGTCATTGAGCGTCATGATGCCATGCGCGCCAATGCCGTAAAGCAGCGCCACGATGATGACCGGCCATGTTGGCGCGCCTGCGGCCAGAACGGCGGCGCCGGTGAACCACGGCAGGCTTTCGTAGGACAGACCCACAAGACCCGGCCCCCAAAGGCCCGAGCGTTTCATCCGAACCGGTTCCGCCGAATAGGCCCAGGCAGCGGCAATCGCGACCAGCGTCGCACCAAAACCCCAGGGGCCAAGCGCCATGCCGACAAAAGCCGCAAGGACGGACATGGCGATCGCGATCCACAATCCCCAGCGTCCCGGTATGCGGCCCGATGGGATCGGACGGTGGGGCTCGTTGATGGCATCGACGTGACGGTCGCACCAGTCATTCGCCGCCTGGCTCATTCCGCAAACGATGGGGCCAGCCAGGATGACACCCAGGATCAGCACCAACCAGTGCCCCGCCGGCGACACGCCCGCAGATACGGCACCGCACAGGTATGCCCACATCGGCGGGAACCACGTAATGGGCTTCAAAAGCGTCAGAACCGCCCTGGCTTCGGGCAGCGCGCGAGTTGGGTTCGGTTGTGTGAGGTCGGTCGTTACACTCATACCTGTAAACATAGCCTGACAGTTTACGAGTCGGCAAGTGTAAACACAGGTTTACGGATGGGCGGCGCAGGGGGTTCCACCACAGGTCCGCAGGTCTTGAAACGGGGTCGATCCGGTCAGTTGTCGCCGCGGTCGTTCCGGCTCAACAGACCATATTTCCTGAGCTTGACATAAAGCGATTGCCGCGACAGCCCCAACATCTCAGCCGCAGCGACCCGGTTGTTATCCGTCAGCTCGACCGCGGTTTCGATGCACATCTTTTCCACCACGTCCGTCGTGGCGGCGACGATATCCTTGAGCGGGGCGGAGCCGACCAGATCCATCACGTTGCGCATCGCTTCGTCCGACACCGGCGCCGGGCCGGGCAGGGACGTCACGGGTTCGCGGACCATTTCCGTGCGGGAGGTATCGCGGATGACGAAGGCAAACCCGGCTTGCCCGCCTGACGTGAGATGGGTGACCGAAAGCTCGACCGCCATCTGCGATCCATGCGCGCCTTCGAGGCGGGTGGCGTACATGCGCATCTTGCCGCTGCGCGTGGCGTTTTCGATCAGGACCTTCAGGTCGACACTGCCACGGGTCAGGAATTCGGCAAGGGACTTTCCCTTGACGTCGCTCAAAAGGCCGGCATCCGTCAGGCCAAGAAATGCGTCATTCGCAGATCGGATCGACCCGTAGGAATCGGTGAAGACGATCGCATCAGGTCCGCTCCGGAACACACCGGTCAGGGCCTGGGAAAGCTCATCCCCGACGGCTTCGCCGTTGAGCGTTGTTTCGATCCGGCACAAAAGCGATCTTTCGCCGGCGGCGCGGAACACGATGGGATGCAGCAAGACATCGGTCTTGTTGCGCCGCGTGGTGGCCTGAACCGGGGTGCCGGAGGCATCGCCTGCCGACAGGACCAGGCCATCGATGAATTCGCTGCGCCGACGGCCGTCGAATTCCTGGGTAAAGGCGCTCCCGGTGAGGTTTTCGGCCTCGGCGCCCAGCATGTGAGAGGCGGTGGAATTCAGATCGACGATCCGGCCGGAAGCCACGTCAACCAGCACAAGCGCATCGCGGGCGGCTTCCATGATGACCCGATACCGGGTTTCGTAATCGCGGTGTGTTTCGTAGTCCTTTTCGAGCGCCAGCTGCGCCTTCACCAGTCGATGCTGAAGTTCGGCAATCGGCCTGAGATCCCGGCCGAGCATCAAGATGACGTTTTCACGGCCGGTCTTGTGTATCGTGTAGCGCACCGGGAATTCCCAGTTCGCATTGTCGAAGTGATTGACCTCCATCGCGTCGACCGCGGTCTTGGTGCCTTCGCGATAGGCCTTCAGCTGCGCCTCAAGCTTGCCGAGGCTGTCTTCGGCCATGAATTCCCGAATATCCCGGTCTTTCCAATGATCGAGACGCCCAAGAGTCGGGTTCAGGGGATTCACTATGACCGACTGCACCATACCGTCGGTATCCAGCACAATTGCCAGATCCGCCGCCGTGGTGACGATTTCATTGAACTGCTCCGGCGCGATTTGGGGCGTCGAAGGCTCATCCCAGAATTCTGGCCCGTGCATTTTCATTATGTTTCGGCTCCTAACCGCCAATCGGTATATCCGATAGAAATGCCCGGTCGTTTCTATGCGCGAAGCCTAACTCTCCGCAATCGGTAGTCTACATTTTCGCAACGCGGTCTGCACGTTACGCGCCGTATGATCCGCGCCCGTCGCCCGGATAACATCGATATCCGTGTCCAACACGGACCCACCGATGACGATGGGTGTTACCCGGGTCAGCACGGCCCGTATTACGTCTACCAGTTCTCTTGTCGATGCAAGTGTTCTGCGCCCTGAACTGGTTATCCCGATCATCACAAATCGACGTTTGCGCAACAGTTGGGCCATCTGGGCCGGATGCGCATCCAATATGGTCTCTACACGGTATCCGGCGCGTCGAAATTGATCTCCGGCAACAAGGGTAGCAAGCGTATGCGTCTCGGTCCGTGGATTCACCATGAGAATGGCAGGCAGGCTATCCACCGGTCCTATATCAATTTCCTTTCGGATCAGCGCGCGCACCGTTTCCTGCAGGCGCGCGGCCCCGATCGTCACATCTGCAAAGCTCAACCGGTTCGAACACCACCGGTCCCCCAAAAGCCGCGCGGCGGCGGGAATGACGTGGTCGATGATATCCGCAGTCGATACGCCGTCCTGGCGCAACCTCAGCAAGGCCTCGTGGTGCAATTCGTGATCTTCGGACGTGTAGGCGTCGCAAAACAGGTCTAGCCGCCGCGTCATGGCCCTGGATTGCGCGCGGCCCTGGATCGCGAGCGTTTGTATCGCGCGCTGTGCGAGATCTCGAACCTCGGCGTCCTTCACGCCAATGACGGGTTCGTGTTCGGAAAAGGAGTAATCTTTCATCTGATCGTACCGCAGGTGCCCACGCCGAACGTCATCATTTGCCGTCGTGCGCCCGTTCGTGAGCAAAGCGTTTGGACCAGTCTCGGTGAATTGACCCAGCATGTCAAAGCAAATTGACATACCTGCAGTTTTGCAGGGGCTGAAAAGCATGATCCACCCCACCAAACAGACATAAATCGTTTGTTTTCAAAGTATTGTTGAGGGATCGGGGGAGTCGGCCGGATGTTCCGGGAAACCCTGCAATAGTGTAAGTTTTAATTGACACTCTTGCCCTCGCGGCGCTAGTTTTTCGTATTAACGGAAGGAATCGTTGCCGCATGCCCAGCGACACACTGACAGCCGCGCCGTCCAGGCAGCTCTACACGCCTGAGGAACGCGCCCGGCGTGACGCTACCATCTGGACAACCGTTCAGGGTGTTCTGGCGCCGGTTCAATTCCTTGTGTTCCTGGTCTCGCTGGCGCTGGTGCTGCGCTTCATGTGGACCGGCCTCGGATATGAGGCGGCGACCATCTCGATCATTCTCAAGACCGTTGTCTTGCTGACCATCATGGTGACGGGCGCGATCTGGGAAAAGGTCGTGTTCGATCAGTACCTGTTTGCCCATGCCTTCTTTTGGGAGGATGTGTTCAGCTTTGCGGTCATCGCGCTGCACCTGACCTATGTCTGGGCGCTGCTGATGGGTTGGGACCATGACGTGCAGATGTGGATCGCCCTGGCCGCCTACGCCACTTACGTCATCAACGCCGCCCAATTCATCTGGAAGCTGCGCATGGCCCGCCTTGAAGGGGAGGGTCGCGCATGAACCGCCCTGCAGACCTGTCCGCTGCGACCTGCCGCGACACGCCTGTCCTAAAGGAGCGCGGGCAGCGCGAGGTGTTTTGCGGCCTGACAGGCATCATCTGGCTTCACCGGAAAATGCAGGATGCGTTCTTTCTCGTGATCGGAAGCCGCACCTGCGCGCATCTGCTGCAGTCGGCAGCCGGCGTCATGATCTTTGCGGAACCACGGTTCGGCACCGCCATTCTGGAAGAAACCGACCTTGCCGGCATGGCAGACGCCCATGATGAACTCGATCGTGAGGTCGCGCGGCTTTTGTCGCGCCGTCCCGATATCAAGCAATTGTTCCTTGTCGGGTCCTGCCCGTCCGAGGTGATCAAACTGGACCTGGCCCGCGCTGCCGAGCGCCTTACGCAGGTGCACGCGCCGCATGTGCGGGTTCTGAACTATTCCGGCTCCGGGATCGAGACGACCTTTACCCAGGGTGAAGATGCCTGCCTTGCATCGATGGTTCCGGTTCTGCCCGCCACCGATGAACGAGAGTTGTTGTTGGTTGGCGCCCTTCCCGACGTGGTCGAGGATCAGGCGGTCGACCTGCTGAGCAAGATGGGCATCGGCCCGATCCGCGTCCTGCCCGCCCCGCGCACGTCCGAAACGCCGGGCGTCGGTGCACATACCGTTTTCGCCTGCCTGCAACCGTTCCTGGGCGATACGGCCGCCGCGCTCACGCGCCGGGGCGCACGGATGATCCAGGCGCCGTTTCCCTTTGGCGAAGAGGGAACCACACTATGGCTGCGCGCGATCGCGGATGAATTCGGCGTCGATGATGCAACCTTCGAGGCGGTCACCGCCGCGCCGCGCGCACGGGCGCGCACGGCCATTTCCAATGCGTCGCAGGCCCTGAGGGGCAAGTCGGTCTTTTTCATGCCCGACAGTCAGCTGGAAATCCCTCTGGCCCGTTTCCTGACCCGCGAATGCGGGATGGAGGCGATCGAGATCGGTCAGCCGTTCATCCACAAGGGTCTTGTCGGCCCCGACCTGGATCTGATGCCCGCCGGCCCGACGATTTCCGAAGGCCAGGATGTGGACAAGCAGCTTGATCGCGTCCGCGCCTCCCGGCCCGATCTGACAGTCTGCGGCCTGGGACTTGCCAACCCGCTCGAAGCCGAGGGCCTGACGACGAAATGGGCTATCGAACTGGTATTCACCCCTGTGCATTTCTATGAACAGGCCGGTGATCTTGCGGGTCTGTTCAGCCGCCCGATCCGGCGTCGCGACCTCCTGAAACTGGAGGCGGCGGAATGAAGCTGACCGTCTGGACATATGAAGGCCCCCCGCATGTCGGCGCGATGCGCGTCGCCACCGCGATGAAAGGGCTGCACTACGTGCTGCACGCGCCGCAGGGCGACACCTATGCCGATTTGCTGTTCACGATGATCGAGCGGCGCGACCACCGCCCCCCCGTGACCTACACAACCTTCGAAGGCCGCGACCTGGGCGAGGACACCGCCGGCATTTTCAAGAAGACCTGCCAGGACGCCTATGACCGCTACAAGCCACAGGCGCTGATCGTGGGTGCGTCCTGCACGGCCGAGCTGATCCAGGACGATCCCGGCGGTCTGGCCGAAACGATGGATATCCCGGTGCCGGTGATCGCGCTGGAATTGCCGTCGTATCAGCGCAAGGAAAACTTCGGCACCGATGAGACGTTTTACCAGATCGTCAAGGCGTTGGCCCATCCGATCGACCGCACGCCCGGGATCACGGCCAACCTGATCGGCCCGCTGGCGCTGGGCTTTCGCCATCGCGACGACATCGAAGAGGTCAAGGCCCTGCTTTTCGAAATGGGGATCGGCGTGAACGTCGTGGCCCCGTTCGATGCCACGCCAGAAGACATCACCCGGCTTGGGCAGGCGCATTTCAATGTCCTGATGTATCCCGAACACGCCGAGACCGCTGCCCGTCACCTGGAACGCACCTGCGGTCAGCCGTACACCAGGACGGTGCCGATCGGTGTCGGGGCGACCCATGACTTCGTCGCGGAAGTGGCCCGGATCTGCGGTTTGGAGCCGAAAAAAGACCTGTCCCGCCTGCGTCAGCCGTGGTGGTCCAAGTCGGTCGACAGCACCTATCTGACCGGCAAGCGCGTGTTCTTGTTCGGGGATGCGACCCATGTGCAGACCGCCGCCCGTATCGCGCGCGATGAAATGGGTTTCGAGGTGGTCGGTCTTGGGTGTTACAACCGCGAATTTGCCCGCCCGATCCGGGCGCTGGCCAGGGAATTCGGCCTTGAGGCGCTGATCACCGACGATTACCTCGAGGTGGAAAAGGCCATCGAAACCGTCTCGCCCGAGATGATCCTGGGCACCCAGATGGAACGCCATATCGGCAAGCGCCTCGGCATCCCCTGCGCCGTCATCTCTGCCCCTGTTCATGTCCAGGATTTTCCCGCGCGCTATTCGCCCCAGATGGGGTGGGAAGGCGCGAACGTGATTTTCGATACCTGGATCCATCCGCTGGTGATGGGTCTTGAAGAACACCTGCTGGCGATGTTCCGCGAGGACTTCGAGTTCAACGATGCGGCTGGCCCGAGCCATCATGGCGGCCACGCGCCACAGCGCGCGGCGGCGGCTGGGGGGCCAGCCCCCCAGACCCCCCGGGATATTTCCGAAACAGAGAATGGACAGGCAGCATCGGACGCAAGCGACGGCGAAACCGGCGGCGATGTCCTGGTCTGGCTGGCCGATGCGGAACGAGAGTTGAAGAAGATCCCCTTCTTCGTGCGCGGCAAGGCCAAGCGCAACACCGAGAAATTCGCCGCTGAACAGGGTGTCACCGAGATCAGCGTAGAAACGCTTTATGAAGCAAAGGCCCATTATGCGCGGTGACGGCGACCATATCCCCGGCTACCGGGTCGTGATCGTCACGCTGGACAGCCATGCGGCTGGTCCCGCGGCGCGCGTCAGTGAGCGCCTGGCCGGAGAGTTTCCGGGTCTGAACGTCAGTGTCCACGCGTCTGCCGAGTGGGCCGAAAACCCCGCGGCGCTGGAAGAGGCCAAGATCGCCGTGCGCCATGGCGACATCGTCGTGTCCAACCTCCTGTTCATCGAGGAACACATCACGGCCATCCTGCCGGAGTTGCAGGCACGCCGGGATCACTGCGATGCGATGATCGGCATGATCTCGGCGAAAGAAGTCGTCCAGCTGACCCGGATGGGTGACCTGGACATGATGAAGCCGGCCACAGGGCCGATGAAACTGCTCAAAAAGCTGCGCGGATCGAAGGAGCCTTCCGCGAATTCAGGCGAAAAGCAGATGAAGATGCTGCGTCGCCTGCCGAAGATGCTGAAATTCATACCGGGCAAGGCGCAGGATCTGCGCGCGTGGTTCCTGACCATGCAATACTGGCTGGGCGGATCCGACGACAATGTCGAACAGATGATCCGCTTCCTGATCGGCACCTATGCCCATGACAAGGCGTTCAAGGGCGCCAAGGCCGCCGCGCCCATCGATTACCCTGATGTGGGTCTGTATCATCCCGATCTGCCGGGCCATCACATCACCACGGATGTGGCCGACCTGCCGAACCCGGAAAACCCGATCGCGACCGTGGGTCTGTTGATGATGCGCAGCTACGTGCTGGCCTCTGACGCGGCCCACTACGACGGCGTCATCCGCAAGATGCAGGACGCCGGTCTGGCGGTGATCCCGGCCTTTGCCGGCGGTCTGGACGGGCGTCCGGCCATCACGGCGTATTTCACCAATGATCGCGTCGATGCGTTGGTGTCGCTGACCGGGTTCAGCCTCATTGGCGGACCTGCCTACAATGACAGCAAGGCCGCGGTCGAGATCCTCAAGGATCTCGATGTGCCCTATATCACCGCGCACCCGATCGAGTTTCAGACACTGGGCCAGTGGGCCGCGTCCGGCGGTGGGCTGGGCCCTGTCGAAACCACGATCCTCGTGGCGCTTCCCGAAATCGACGGCGGCACGAACCCCACGGTCTTTGGCGGCCGGCACGGGGTCGAAGGGTGCCAGGGATGTGCGTATTCCTGCCTGCAATCGTCCGATACCAGGGCCATGGCCCCTTGCCTTGAGCGCATCGACAGCCTGGTCGAGAAAACCCGCCGGCTTGCCGTTCTGCGCCGCAAGAAGAATGCGGACAAGAAGATCAGCATCGTCCTGTTCGGTTTCCCGCCCAATGCGGGGGCGATCGGGACGGCCGCGTATCTGAGCGTGTTCGAAAGCCTTCACAACACGCTCCATGCGATGAAGGCCGATGGCTATGACGTCGAGCCGCCGGCCACGGTCGACGATCTGCGCCATGCGATCTTGCACGGCAATGCCAAGCAATACGGCCAAGAGGCCAACGTCGCAGCCCATGTGGATGCAGACACAATCGTCCGCAATACCCCGCCGCTGAAAGCCATCGAAGCCGTCTGGGGCCCCGCGCCCGGCAAGATCCAGTCCGATGGCCGCGGTGTGTTCGTTCTGGGTGCGCAGTTCGGCAATGTGTTCGTGGGCGTGCAACCGGCCTTTGGCTACGAAGGCGACCCGATGCGGTTGCTGTTCGAACACGGGTTTGCCCCCACCCATGCCTTCATCACCTTCTACCTCTGGATGCGCAACACGTTCAAAACCGACGCGATCGTGCATTTCGGCATGCACGGCGCATTGGAATTCATGCCGGGCAAACAAGCCGGGCTTGGCGCGCGCGACTGGCCTGACCGGCTGATCGGCGAGGTTCCGAACATCTATCTCTACGCGTCCAACAACCCGTCCGAAGCAACGCTGGCCAAGCGTCGTTCGGGCGCCGTCACGATCACGCACCTGACCCCGCCCCTGGCGGCATCGGGCCTGTACAAGGGCCTGGCGGATCTGAAGGATTCGCTGACCCGTTGGCGGGCGCTGGCCCCCGATTCCCCGGAACGTGAAGACCTGACCAACCTTATCGAGACCCAGGCCGAAGCCGTCGATCTGGACGGAACCGACCCGGCCACCCTGTGGCTGAAGCTGTTGGAAACCGAAGAGGCGCTGATCCCCGATGGTCTGCATGTCGTCGGCAGGGGCATGTCCGAGGCGGAGCTTCAGGAACACCTGAACGTCATGGCCGAAACCGACCCCGAGACCCGCGAAAAGATCGCTCATTTGCTGCGCCAGCAGACGGAAATTCCTGCACTGATGCGTGCCTTGTCGGGTCATTACATAGAACCGGTGCCCGGCGGCGACCTGATCCGCTCGCCCGAGGTCTTGCCAACGGGCCGCAATATCCACGCGTTCGACCCGTACCGCATGCCCACGGCCTTCGCCCTGAAAGAGGGCGCCAAGCAGGCGCAGAAACTGATCGAGGCCGCGGGCGATTTTCCGCGGTCGGTTGCGCTGGTGCTTTGGGGATCGGACAACATCAAGTCCGATGGCGGGCCGGTGTCGCAGGCGCTTGCCCTGATGGGGGCAAAGCCCCGTTTCGACGGATACGGTCGCCTGTGCGGTGCCGATCTGATCTCGCTCGAGGATCTGGGGCGCCCGCGCATCGACGTGGTGATGACGCTATCGGGCATCTTCCGCGACCTGTTGCCATTGCAGACCCGGATGCTGGCCGAGGCGGCGTTCAAGGCCGCCAATGCAGATGAACCGGCCGAGATGAATTTCGTGCGCGCCCATGCGCTGGACTACGCCGCCACGATGGGTGTCGACATGGAAGAAGCCAGCCTGCGGGTCTTTTCCAACGCCGAGGGCGCGTATGGGTCCAACGTCAATCAGTTGATCGACAGTGGCGCCTGGAACGAAGAGGACGAATTGGCCGATGCCTACGAGGCGCGCAAATCTTTTGCCTATGGCCGGGACGGCAAGGCCAAGAAGAATGCCGGCCTGCTGCAAAGCGCGTTGAAAGATGTCGATCTGGCCTATCAGAACCTTGAATCGGTCGAATTGGGTGTGACCACCGTCGACCATTACTTCGATACGTTGGGCGGCATCTCGCGCGCGGTGAAACGCGCCAAGGGTGGCGTCGAGGCCCCGGTTTTCATCGGCGACCAGACCCGCGGCGAAGGCAAGGTGCGCACGCTGCAGGAACAGGTCGCGCTGGAAACCCGGTCACGCAGCCTGAACCCGAAATGGTTCGAAGGCTTGCTGAAGCATGGCCACGAAGGCGTGCGCCAGATCGAGGCGCAGGTCACCAACACGTTGGGCTGGTCCGCGACGACGGGGCAGGTCGATCCATGGATCTACCAACGCCTGTCCGAGACCTTTGTACTTGATGAAACCATGCGCCGCCGCCTGGCGGAACTGAACCCTCAGGCCTCCGCCCGGATGGCGAACCGCCTGATCGAAGCGTTTGAACGTGACTATTGGCAACCCGACGAGGCCACGCTCGCCGCCCTTCAGGCCGGTGCGGACGAGCTGGAAGACACCCTCGAAGG